>DATJLT010000093.1:0-12542 GCA_035509195.1 Streptosporangiaceae bacterium
GACCACGGACCAGGCGACAAGCGCCTCGCCGGCTACATCGTCCCCGAACCCGCACAAGCACCCGACCCAGCCGCGCTACGCCACGCACTCGCCGCCACCCTCCCCGACTACATGATCCCCGCCACCATCACCCTCATCGACCAGCTCCCCCTCACCCCCAACGGAAAGCTCGACCGCACCGCACTCCCCGCACCCGACTGGCGCGGCCAGCCCGCGATACCGCGCCAGCCGCGCACGCCGCACGAGCGGATTCTGGCCGAACTATTCGCCGAGGTACTCGGCACCGCGGCGGTCGGCGTCGACGACAGCTTCTTTGACCTGGGCGGGGACTCGCTGCTTGCCACGCGCCTGACCGGCCGGGTCCGCACCATGCTCGGCACCGAGCTTTCCATCCGCGCGCTCTTTACCGCGCCCACGATCGCGCAGCTCAGCGGCCAGCTACAAGGCGGGGGCCGCCCCCGGCCTCCGCTCCGCCCGGCAGGGGCCGGCCAGACGTACCCGCTGTCCAGCGCACAGCGGCGGCTTGAGTTCCTCGACCGGCTTGAAGGACCGAACTCCACCTATAACGTCGCTCTCGCCCTGCGGCTGCACGGGGAACTCGACAGCGACGCACTGCGGCAAGCACTCGACGCCCTGGTCGCACGCCACGCCGCGCTGCGGACGACGTTCCCGCTTATAGACGGCCAGCCAGCGGCCAGCATCGCCAGCGCCGATTCGGCACGACTGCCGCTGAAGCTCGTCGCCGTGGCGCCGAGCGAGCTTGAGCGCGAGCTAGTCCTCGCCGCGTCGCATGAGTTTGACCTGCGAAGCGAGCAGCCCGCACGGGCGACGCTGTTCGCCGTCGGCCCGCGAGAGCATGTCCTTCTGCTGCTCATCCATCACATAGCGACCGACGGCTGGTCCATGCGGCAGCTACGCGCCGACCTGGCCACCGCCTACCAGGCCCGGTCAAAAGGCCAGGCACCGTCGTGGCCGCCGCTTCAGGTGGGCTATCCCGATTACGTCGCCTGGCAGCGTGAGCTGCTCGGCGATCAGGCGGACCCGGCCAGCCTGATCGCTGACCAGCTCGGCTACTGGAAGCGGGCACTCGCCGGGCTGCCCGATCGCATCGACCTGCCAGGTGACCGTACCCGGTCAGCCGAGGCGAGCTACCTTGGCGCGGAGGTCGGCTTCCGGCTTGACGCCGCGCTCCACGCCAGGCTCGCTGACGTCGCACGCGCCGGCCGCGCGACCGTCTTCATGGTGCTCCAGGCAGCCCTCGCCGCGCTGCTGACCAGGCTGGGCGCGGGGACTGACATCCCGCTAGGCACCCCGGTCGCAGGTCGCGCCGACGAGGCGCTCGACCACCTCGTCGGCTTCTTCGTGAACACGCTCGTGCTGCGCACCGACACCTCCGGGGACCCGACGTTCGCCGAACTGCTCGCACGGGTGCGGGAGACCGACCTCGGCGCGTTCACGCACCAGGACTTGCCGTTCGAGCGGCTGGTCGAGGCCCTGAATCCGGCCAGGTCGCTGGCGCGTAATCCGCTGTTCCAGGTCATGATCGCGACCAGGGACCACGACCTGGACGAGATCACGGAGACGGCAGGACTGACCGTGACCGAGGTCACTGTGCCCGCCGTCACCGCGCCTTTCGACCTCACGGTCACGTTCCTCGAGCGGCGTGCGCCTGACGGTTCGCCCGATGGGATAGAAGGCACGGTCAACTACGCCACCGACCTGTTCAGCCCGGCCGCCGCCAATGCGCTGACCAGACGGCTCACCTGGCTGCTTGCCAAGGTCGCCGGCGATCAGGATCAGCCGCTGAGCCAGATCAGCCTGATTGACGAGGCCGAAGCTGACCTGGTGCTTCGCGAGTTCAATGACGCTTCGGCGTCCGCTGGAGCAGGCGACTTCCCTGAACCGCTGACGCTGGCCAGGCTGTTCGAGCAGCAGGCCGGGCGTACTCCTTCGGCGACGGCGCTGGTTCACGGACCTGATCGCTGGTCGTACGCGGAACTTGACGCGCGGGCGAGCCGGCTGGCCAGGGAACTGGCCAGGCGCGGCGCCGGCCCCGAGCACATCGTCGCGATCGCACTGCCGCGCGGCGATCTCCTGGTGACCGCGATCCTTGCCGTGCTCAAGTGCGGGGCGGCTTACCTGCCGGTCGATCCGGGATACCCGGCCGAGCGGATCGCCTTCATGCTCGCCGACGCCGCGCCAGACGGCACCTTGACCTCGACGGCCATCGCGCCCGCGCTGCCGCCCGATGCTCCTGGCTGGACGGTCGCGCTTGACGCCAGCGAGGCCACCGGGCTGCTCGACGGCAAGGTGGCGCCGTCAGGACCGGCCGTTGTTCCCCTGGCGGCCAGCCCGGCCAATCCGGCCTACGTGATCTATACCTCTGGCTCCACGGGAACGCCTAAGGGCGTCGCGGTAACCAGCGAAGGCATCGCGAGCCTGGCCAGCGCGGTTACGGAGCGGCTGGCGCTGACCGGGAGCAGCCGGGTACTGCAGCTAGCCTCGGCGAGCTTCGACGCATCGGTGCTCGAACTGATCATGGCGTTCGCCTCCGGCGCTGCCTTGGTGGTTCCCCCAGAAGGGCCGCTGGCTGGCGAGCCGCTGGCCCGCGCGCTTCGGGATGGCGCGATCACCCATGCGCTGATACCGCCGCCAGTACTCGGCGATGTTCCGCCCGACGGGCTCGACGGCTTCGGCTGCCTGCTCGTTGGCGCCGATACCTGCTCGGCCGAACTCGCCGCACGCTGGTCGCCCGGCCGGACGATGATCAACGCTTACGGGCCGACAGAATCGACTATCGCCGCCACGCTGAGCGATCCGCTTGACGACGCCGAGAATGGGGCCTGGCGCCCGCCGATCGGCCGGCCGGTACTTGGCACCATGACCTATGTGCTCGGCCCCGGGCTCGAGCCGCTGCCGCCTGGCATCGCGGGTGAGCTTTACCTGGCCGGCGCCGGCCTGGCCCGCGGCTACCTGCGCCGGCCAGCCCTGACCGCCGAGCGGTTCGTCGCCTGCCCTTACGGGGCACCGGGGACCCGCATGTACCGTACGGGTGACCTGGCCAGGTGGCGGCCAGACGGCCAGCTTGATTTCCTTGGCCGCGCCGATGACCAGGTCAAGATCCGCGGATTCAGGATCGAGCCCGGCGAGGTCGAAGCGGCGCTCGCGCGGCAGCCTGGCGTCGCCCGCGCCGTCGTCGCCGTCGCCGAGCACGGGCCAGGCGACCGGCGGCTGGTCGGCTACGTGCTACCTGCGCCTGGCGCCAGCCCCGACCCTGGCGCGCTGCGCCAAGCCGTCGCCACCACGCTGCCCGGCTACCTGGTGCCCGCAGCGATCGTGCCGATCGACCACGTTCCCGTCACCGCGAACGGCAAGCTCGACCGGAGTGCGCTGCCCGTTCCCGCCTGGGCCACGGCCGATACCGTGCGCCCGCCTCGCACGCCGCGTGAGCAGCTTCTCGCCGAGATCTTCGCTGACGTGCTCGGCGTCGGTTCGGTCGGCATCAACGACAGCTTCTTCGACCTCGGCGGCCATTCGCTGCTTGCCACCAGGCTGATCAGCCGAATTCGCACGGAACTCGGCCTTGACCTGCCGCTCAGGCTCCTCTTCCAGGCGCCCGCGATCGCACAGCTCGCCCCGCTGCTCTCGGTCGCCTCCGCGCCTCGGCCGGCGCTCGAGCCCGGCGAGGCCGCGGGCGACGCGCCCCTGACGCGCGCGCAGGAAACCCTGTGGTTCCTCGACCGGTCAACGCCTGGCCTTCCGACCTACAACGTGCCCGTCATCGTTCGCCTGCGTGGCGCGCTCGACGCGACCGCGCTGCGCGACGCGCTTGACGACGTCGTCGTCAGGCACGAGCCGTTGCGCACCGCCTTCGCCGACTCGCCTGACGGGCCGGTGCAGCTAGTGCGCGATGACATCGGCGCCGGGCTGGTGCTGAGCGAGACGACAGGGGAGCCGGCCGGACGGGAAGCCGCCGCATGGGAACTGATCGAGGCCGACAGCGGCCTGCCCTTCGACCTGCGGCGGGCGCCGCTCTGGCGGGCCAGGCTGGTGCGGCTCGGCCCGCAGGAGCACCTGCTGGCGTTCGTGGTGCACCACGCGGTGTTCGATGGCTGGTCGCTCGACGTGTTCACCGCTGACCTGGCCGCGGCCTACCTGGCGAGGACGGGGTCAGATCGCGACGGGCTGGTGCCGCTTACCGCGAGCTACCGCGACTATGCCCGCTGGCAGCGCCGCTTGCTGACGGGCGAGCACCTAGCCAGGCTCACTGACTACTGGCGCACGCAGCTAGCTGGCCTTCCCGTGCTCGAACTGCCCGCGGACAAGCCGAGACCGCCCGAGGTCAGCTATGCGGGGGCGGTGCTACGGCGCGACCTTCGCCCTGGCACGGCGACGGCCGTGGCCAAGCTGGCCGCCAGCGAGGGAGCAACGCCTTTCCTGATCGGGCTGGCCGCTTTCGCCGTGTTGCTGCACAGGTACTGCGGCACGGACGACGTGGTGCTAGGCACGCCAGCCTCAGGCCGGGACCATCCGGCCGCCGAGCCGCTGATCGGGTTCTTCGCGAACATGCTCGTACTACGTATTGACGTGGCAGGCGATCCTGCCGTCAGCGAGCTTATCGACCGGACAGGCGCGACCACCTCCGAGGCGGTCAGCCACGGCGAACTGCCGTTCGCTCTGCTCGTCGACGCGCTGCGGCCGCGCCGCGATCCGTCACGCTCACCGCTCTTCCAGGTCGCGTTCAGCGCGTCAGATCCGCCTGCCCAGGTGCACCTGCCCGGGCTGCGGGCCGAGTTCGAGTTCGCGCATCCCGGCGGCTCGCGGTTCGACCTGAGCCTCAGCGCGGGGACGGCGCGGGACGGCACGTTCGGCGTCGAGCTTGAATACAACACCGACCTGTTCGAGGCGGCGACCGCCGAGCAGATCGTGACGCACTACGAGCAGATCCTGACCCAGATGCTCGATGATCCTGGCGCTCGCGTGTCGGCAATCCGGATGCTGACGCCGGCCGAGCGGGACGAGCTGATCACTCGCTGGAACGGCCCGGCGCTCAAGCTGCCTGCGACCACGGTTCCCGCCGAGTTCGCCGCGCGGGTCAGCGCCGCGCCAGACTCGGTCGCCGTGGTCAGCGCAGGCCAGGAACTCAGCTACGCCGAGCTCGATCGGCGGGCTAACCGGCTCGCCAGGCTGCTGGCCCGCTCGGGAGCCGGCCCCGGCGAACGAGTGGCCTTGTGCTTGCGCAGAACAGATGACCTGATCGTCTGCATCATGGCCGTGCTGAAGGCAGGGGCGGCCTACGTACCGCTCGATCCGAGCTACCCCAGAAGCCGCATGACCGCGATACTCGACGATGCCGCCCCCGTCGCCGTGCTCTGCCACGCCGACCTCGCCGGCCAGCTTCCTGATGGCTGGCCGCTCCTGACTGTTGACACGCTCGCCGCCGAACTGTCCGAGCTGGCAGATACCGCGCCGGCGGTCGCACTGAAGCCAACGGACGCGGCTTACGTCCTTTACACCTCAGGTACCACAGGCCAGCCCAAGGGCGTGCTGATCGAGCACCACTCGATCATCGGGTTCGTGCGTGCCGCGCAGGAACTGTTCGAGCTCACTCCTGCCGACCGGGTACTCGGCTACGCCTCGGCAAACTTCGACGTTTCCGTGGGAGAGTACTTCAACGCCCTGCTCACCGGCGCCCGGCTCTACCTGGCCACCGACACCGAGCGGCTGTCGATCCCGCGGCTGCAGGCGCTGATCGAGGACTCAGGCGTTACGGTTACCGACCTGCCGCCGACCGTGATGGCGCTGCTCGAGCCCGAGCGTTTCCCCGCACTGCGGATCGTGTTCGTGGGCGGCGAGGCATTTCCTGGTGAGCTAGTGAACCGGTGGAATCCAGGGCGGCGGTTCTTCAACGGCTACGGCCCGACGGAGTGCACGGTCACGATGATCGTGCACGAGTGCCAGGGAACGTGGGACAGCTCACCGCCGATCGGCCTGCCTATCGCGAACCACGTGGCGCACGTGCTCGACAGCAGGCTCGAGCCGGTGCCTTACGGGGTTCCAGGTGAGCTGGCGATCGGCGGCGAGGGCCTGGCGCGCGGCTACCTCAACTCCCCCGAGCTGACCGAGAAGAAGATCATCCCTGATCCGTTCGGCAGCACTGCCGATGGCCGCCTCTACCTGACCGGGGATCAGGTGCGCCGCCAGCGCGATGGCAGCCTGGTGTTCATTGGCCGGATCGACCAGCAAGTGAAGATCAGGGGCTTGCGGATCGAACTCGGCGACGTCGAGGCCGCCCTCGCGAGCTATCCGGGTGTGGGTCAGCTCGCCGTGCTGCCGTGGGCCGACGACGCAGGTGAACGCCACCTGGTCGGCTACGTCTCCAGGCGGCCAGGCGCGGACATCACCGCAGCCGGGCTGCGTGATCATCTCGGCCGGCTGCTGCCCGCGTACATGGTGCCCTCTTACTTCGTGGTGCTCGACTCGCTGCCGCTTACCGTGAGCGCCAAGGTCGACCACCGCAGGCTGCCGCCGCCGGATACCTCAAGCCGCACCGCCGCGTCAGGCACCCCGCCGGTCACCGCGACCGAGCGCGTGCTCGCCGGCGAGATCTTTCCCGAGGTGCTGCACCGCGAGCCGGAAGGGACCTCAGACGACTTCTTCGACCTTGGCGGCAACAGCCTGCGGGCTGCCCAGCTACTGGCGAGGATCGGCGAGCGGTTCGGTGTCGAGGTCGGCATCGGCGATTTCTTCCGGTCACCAACGGTCGCCTTCCTCGCCGCCAAGATCGACGAACTTCTGGCGGAGGCGCCAGGCAACGACGAACTGCTCACGCTGATCGAGCAGATGCCCGACGACGAGGCGGCCAGGCTGCTCGGTGACCTCGACCTCAGTGACCTCGACCTCAGTGACCTCGACGAGAGAACCGGAGGTACCTAGTGCGTTACCGACGTTTCGGCAGGCTCGGCTGGCAGGTAAGCGAAGTTGGTTACGGCATGTGGGGAATCGCCGGAGGCGAGGGCGGCTGGACCGGCGCTGATGACGAAACAGGTAACGCGGCCCTGCAGGAGGCGGCCGACCTCGGGTGCGACTTTTTCGACACGGCATGGATCTACGGGCGCGGGCACAGCGAGGAGTTGCTCGGCAAGCTGATCGCCGCCAATCCCGGCCGACGGCTCTATACCGCGACGAAAATACCACCAAAGGACCGCAACTGGCCATCTACCCGCCAATCCAGGCTCAGCGACGTCTACCCGGCCGACCACGTCATCGAGTACGTGCACCAGAGCCTGGCGAACCTCGGTGTCCCTGCCATCGACCTTCTGCAGTTCCACGTCTGGGAGGATTCCTGGGCCGATGACGAAGCCTGGCAGCGGCCGATCGCCAGCCTGAAAGAGCAAGGACTGATCGGCGGCGTCGGCATCAGCATCAACAGGTGGGAACCCTGGAACGTGCTGAAGACGCTGGACACCGGCCTCATCGACGCAGTGCAGGTGATCTATAACATCTTCGATCAGGCGCCTGAGGATGAGCTGTTCCCAGCCTGCCAGGCCAGGGACATCGCGGTGATCGCCAGGGTTCCCTTCGACGAAGGCACCCTGACTGGCACGCTGACCGCCGGCTCGAAGTGGCCGGAAGGCGACTGGCGCAATTCTTACTTTGTCGCGGAGAACCTGGCGCAGAGCGTGCCGCGCGCGGCGGCCGTCGGCGCGCTCGTGCCAGAGGGCATGACGCTTACGGACCTCGCGCTCCGGTTCATCCTGGCCAATCCGGCGGTCGCAACCGTGATCCCCGGCATGCGGACCGTTGAGCACGTCAGGGCGAACCTCGCGGTCAGCGACGGCAGGCCACTCGATCCCGCGCTGATGGCGAGGCTACGCGAGCACCGCTGGGATCGCGAGCCGACCTCGTGGTCACAGTAGCGAGCCCGCACCATCAAGGCTCTCCGTGTGCCACTGGTGCCCGCCGGTGCCGAAGCGGGTCTGGCGCCGCACGCCCGCCGTGGCGGACAGGCCGGTAATGGCGCGCGGGAGGACGTTGCCTCGGTAAAGGTCTGCTTCGACGACGCCGCTTGCGGCGCTGGCGAGGACGTCAGCGGCAGCCCGAGCTGCTCTGGCGGCCTGGTCATGGGTGCGCGCGGCGTAGACAGCGCCGCCGAGCAGCGCGGACAAGTCGGCCATCAGCGTGGCGGCGGCCGGCTCGAGACTGGCCTGATAGATCAGCTCAAGGCAACTGCCGAGCACGTCGAGGCCGGGTGCCTCGTAGACGCCACGGCATTTGGTGCCGTTGGTGCGGTTCTCGATCACCGTACGCGGCGCCATTCCTGCCCGGCCGCCGGCGGCATTGGCCTGGCTGATGGCCTCAACCTCGCCGACCGCATGGCCGTTGACGGCGACGGGCTTTCCCGCCGCGAATTCGACCGTGAAGGCCTCAGGCTCGGCAGCCGCGTGCTGGGGCCAGGTGGTCATGAGCGGCCGAAGGTACTCGGTCGCCGGGCTCAGCAGCGACTCGAGATCCTGGCTCTCGTGCGAGCAGCCCCCTAGGTTGCCGTCCACCGAGTAGCCGTCGAGGCCGGCGATTTCGGCGGGGAAGCCGAGCGAGGCCAGGTAACCCGCCATAGCCGTCCGGTCGGGGAAGCGCTCGAGCATCCAGCCGGCCGTCCAAGGTGCGAAAATCCGGAGATCCGGGGCGAACTCGGCGGCGTAGCGCGCGAACCTGGTCTGGTCGTTGCCGCCACCGACGCACCCGTGCGCCATGACCGTACAGCCGTCGGCCGCGAGTCTTCCTGCCAGCCCGGCGACGAGAACCTCGCGTGAGGCGCCGGTCGTGTTCCAGTATCCGCCCTCGTAGCTGGCCCGATATCGCACCAAGCCGACGCAGGTCCGCGCCATTTCCTTGCGCAGATCGACCACGCATGCCCGAAGGCCGTGCAAGGTAAGCGACTCGGCAACCGCCGTCGCGGTCAGTTCGCCTGGCTGTCCGATGTCGGCCACGTAACAAAGCAGGTCGACATCGCAATCGGCCAGCCAGGCCGCTACCGCCACACTGGACAGGCCGCCAGACACCAGCAGCCCGACTCGCTCACCACGCAAAGCCGCACGGTCCATTTAGGTTCCCGCCTATCATGTTCGGCGCAACGTCCCGATATCATCGGGTAGCGGCAAAATACTCCAGCGCCGGAGGACGCCCTTTGTCGGATGAGCTTTCAGCCCGGCCGGCGAAAGGCATCGTCGGCCGGGCGGTTGAATATCCGAGGTCTCTGACCGTGCCAGGGCTGATCGAGGCGGTGGCGGCGGAGCGTCCTGCCGCGCCCGCGGTGACCTTCGGTGCCACGTCAATCACCTATGCCGAGCTCAACAGGGCGGCCGATCGGCTCGCCGATCAGATCGCGGCGCTGAGCGTCGGCCGCGGCGATTTCGTGCCGCTGGTCATGCGCAACGGCACCGAACTGCCCGTGGCCATGCTGGCTGCCATGAAGCTCGCCGCACCGTTCGTGCCGGTGGACGACGCGGCACCGCCGCATGTCAGGGACCGCATGATCAGCGCGCTCAGCCCGAAGCTCTTACTGTCGTCATTGCCGGGCGTGCCATCGGCCTCCGTGCCGTGCATCCGGGTTGACCTGGCCGCGCTGCTCTCCGATGACGCACAGGTCGCCGATGACGCACGGGCAGAAGGTTCTCACCGCCAGCGACGCGGACCTGACCTTGATGACCTCGTCTACGGCTTTTACACCACCGGTTCAACCGGAGCGCCAAAATGCGCGCTCAACGTGCACCGCGGGCTGCTCAACCGGTTCAGCTACATGAGCAGGCGATTCGGCAGCCAGGGAGACGAAGTTGTCCTGCAGAACAGCAGGCACGCATTCGACTCCTCGCTGTGGCAGTTGCTCTGGCCCCTCACCACCGGCGGGCAGGTCATCATTCCCGACCGGGCAGGCCTGCTCGACCTGCAGGTCACCGCCGACGTCATCGAGCGTTTCCGGGTGACGATGACCGATTTCGTGCCCTCGATCTTCAACACCCTGGTCGCGATGATGCTGACAAGGCCGGACCTGACCGCCCAGCTCACCTCGCTGCGACGCGTCCTCATCGGCGGCGAGGAAGCCACCGCCGACGCGGTAAGGCAGTTCCGCGCGCTGCTGCCGGAGGTCAGCGTCGTCAATACCTACGGGCCAACCGAGGCATCGATCGGCTCTGTTTTCCATGAGATCGCCGACGCCGACACGGGTGCCATCCCGATCGGCGCCCCTATCGACAACACCTACGTCGTGATCGTCGATGACCGGCTGCGGCCGGCCGGGCCTGGCCAGGTCGGAGAGATCCTGCTCGGCGGCGAATGCCTGGGACTCGGCTACGTCAACGACCCCGCAAGGACCGCCGGCGCCTTCATTGCTAATCCGTTCCCTGAGATCCCTGGATCGCGGCTGTACCGGACCGGCGACCTCGGCAGGTACCTGCCCGACGGGCTGCTCGGGTTCGCCGGGCGCACCGATCAGCAGGTCAAGATCGCCGGGGTTCGCGTCGAGTTGCCTGAGATCGAACTGGCGCTCCAGCGGCACCCCCTCGTGCATGAGGCCAAGGTCATCGTCCGCGACGGTGCCGGCGGCAAGTGGCTGGTGGCCTTCGTAACTGGCGCGAGCGCACTTGCAGTGGCCGACCTGCGCCTGCACGCGGGCCGCGAGCTGAGCCCCGCGCTGGTGCCGAAGGAATTCATCGTGCTCGACCGGATGCCGCTCAATGCCAACGGCAAGGCGGACCGCCTCGAGCTCGCTCGCCTCGCCGAGCGTGACCGGCTGGCGTCCGCCGACGTCGAACTCGCCGCCAACCAAGTGCTCACCGGCAAACAGCGCCTGATCTGGGAGGCGTGGCGGGATCTCCTGCCGGTTCCGCCTTCGTCGGTCACAGATGACTTCTTCGACCTCGGCGGGGACTCGCTGTCCGCGCAGCGGCTGGCGCTGCGGCTGACCCGCGGGCTTGGCGCCCCGGTCACCGTCGGCGACATCGCCGACCGGACGACGATCGCGGCCCAGGCGGCACTTGGCGACGGCGTGCCCGCAGCGCACCAGCCAAGTACCAGGATTGAGCTCGACGCCCGGCTTCCCGCTAACATCGGACCCGGCCCGGCCCGTCAAGGACCGCGCAGGCACGTGCTGCTTACCGGCGCGACCGGCTTCGTCGGCGCGCATCTCCTGCACGACCTGCTTTCGCTTGGCACCGCCAAGGTCACCTGCCTGGTCAGGGACGGCAGCAACGCCGGGGCGTCCGACCGGGTGCGGAGCAACCTGATCAGGTACCGGCTGTGGCGCGAAGAGTTCGCCGGGCGCGTTCGCACGGTGGCCGGCGATCTAGGGCAGCCAGGGCTCGGCCTCGACGCGGGGCAGTACCAGCGCCTTTGCCTGGACATCGATACCGTGGTGCACAACGCGGCCATGGTGAACCTGGTCAGCGGCTACGCGGCCCACCGGGCGGCCAACGTCTCAGGCACCATCGAGATCTTGCGTTTCGCCGCCGCAGGGCGCGGTAAGCCAGTGCACTACGTCTCGACGCTCGCGGCCATCGCTGAGGGGACAGGGACGCCAGCGGCCGAGGCTCCGGCATCCGCGCCGCCGCCTAGCGGCGGCTACCGGCAATCCAAGTGGGTCGCCGAGCGCCTGATGGACCAGGCAGCCGAGCGCGGTATGACGGTCGCCTGCTACCGGCTCGGAGAAATAATGCCGCACTCGCTCACCGGCGTTCCCAGCCGGAGGGGCCTGCCTGACCTGCTGGCGAAGGCCTGCCTGCGAGTCTCCCTTTGCTTTTCCAGTCAGGTGACCATGAACTACACGCCGGTCGACTATGCGAGCCGGCTCGTGGTCACAGCCGTTGCCCGCGGAGAGGCCGGCTACTTCCATGTCAGGCATCCTGACCCGGTGTCGTTCGACGACCTGCTGGATGTAGTCGCACGGGAATGCGACCTACCGCGGGCCTCATACGGGCAGTTCTGGAAGGCCCTGTGCGCTCAGGCCGACGCCGGAGCCGACGGGGAGGAGGTACTCGGCGTGCTGGCGCTTGTACCTCGCGCTGACGAAGGGGCTGAGGCAGAAGCGGGTGTCAGGCTCGCGGGCCTGTTCGGCGACGACCTCGCGCCGTGCTCGACGGACAGGACGGACCGGCTCATGGCCGAGACAGGCATGCGCTGGCCGCGGCTCGGCGACGAGATCTTCCTGCGCTATGCCAGCTACCTCCGCGCGAGCATGCCGAACTGGGGCACCGTGCGTTGAGCGATGAGCCGGCCAGGATACTCGCCTTGTGGAGCGTGCCGAGGGGCAGGTCAACGGCGTTCTTCCGCATGATGGCAGAACGCGCCGATGTGATCTGCCTGCACGAGCCGTTCGCCCAGGTAGCTGACTTCGGCTCCGCCTCGCTCTGTGACGAGCTTGTCAGCTCGGCATCTGAGACGATCGAGGCGATCAGGCGGCTGGCCGCGCGGCAACGGGTGTTCTTCAAGGACACGATGGACTTCAGGTATCCGCAGGTGCTTGCCGACAGGCAGTTCCTCGCCGAGAC
>DATJLT010000094.1:0-2168 GCA_035509195.1 Streptosporangiaceae bacterium
GGAGATGATCTGGCAGAGTTCCGGCAACGGAGGCGAGCCCGACAGCGACAACAATGGCCCGTCCTGCACACCGGGCAACTGCCTGGCCAGCCCCGCGATCCAGACGATCAGCAGCCTGCCCAGCGGCACCGACGCGCCGAACACGCTGATCACCGAGTACGCGCTGCGCAAGTACCACATGCAGATTCACCTGTCCGGGTGGCTGATCCAGGCACTGGCCCCGCTCACCGCCACGCAGATCCAAGCCGCGCGGCACATCACTCTTCGCTACCAGGCGCCGCTCGAGATCGCCTCCGGCGGCCCAGACTTCGCCGAGGTCGCCAGCGTGGCCACACTGCTCGGCATCATCATCGCCCTCGGCGTGCTAGCCGCGTCCGTCGGCCTGATCCGCAGCGAGACCGCGCCGGACCTGCGCACGCTCGCCGCGACCGGGGCCAGCACCACCACGCGCCGGACGATCACCGCAGCGACCGCGGCCGCACTCGGCCTGCTCGGCGCCGTCCTCGGCCTGGCCTTCGCCATGGCCGCCAGCCTGGTCTGGGCACACGCCAGCCTGTCCGCCATGTTCAGCGACGTGCCGCTAACCGACTTTCTGATCCTGCTGATCGGACTGCCGTTGGTCGCCGCAGCCGGCGGCTGGCTGCTGGCCGGTCGCGAGCCGAAGGTCATCGCGAGGCAGCCGCTCGACTGACGCGGGTCGCATGCTGTCGAGGAAGCAGTCGCCGCCGCGCAGGCTGACTGGCGAAGGCACGTCGCGATCCGCGGCTAACCGGCAGGCGGTGATTCAGGCAGCTGAGCGCCGGGAACGAGCTTCAGCAACAAGGAGACCTTCAGTGACACCTAACCGGCATGGGTCCGCAGTGGTCGAATACCCGAGCGAGCTCGTGATCGTCACCATTCGCGAGTTCGACGCGCCGATTGAGCTCGTCTTCGACGTGCTGACAAAGCCCGAGCATGTGCGCCACTGGTTCGCTCCCTTCGAGGACAAGATGACGGTGTGCTCGATGGACCTATACGTCGGGGGGGACTACCACATGGTCTTCGTGACGCCGGACGGGAAAGAGTGCTCGTTCCGCGGGACCTACCTGGAGGTCGGGCCGCCGACCCGGATCGTCCAGACGTGGCTGTTCGAAGGCTGGCCCGACGCGTGGGCCGACGAGACGGATGAGCTGAAGGAAGCCGACGGTGTAACCACGCTGACGGTGACGATGGCGTTCCGTGACAAGGCCGGCCGTGACCACATGACCAAGCATGACGGCCAGGAATCCAGCTTCGACAAGCTGGAGGATTACCTGATGTCACTGCTCGACAACGAGGGGATGGCGTGAAACTTCTGCTGACTTCGTCTGGCATCGCGAACACGACCATCCACCAGGCGCTCGTCGGCCTGCTCGGCAAGCCGGTCGAGGAGTCCAGCGCCCTCGTCATCCCGACTGCGATATATCCCTTCCCTGGCGGTGCTGGCCACGCATGGGAGGCGATCTGCGGACGGAGCAAGAGTCCGTTCGCCGGATTGGGCTGGAAGTCTTTGGGAGTGCTGGAGCTGTCCGTGCTGCCCAGCATCGACGAAGAGTGCTGGGTCCCTGCGGTCCGGGAGACCGACGCCCTGCTGGTCTGGGGCGGTGACCCGGTGTTCCTGGCCTACTGGATGCGGCGGTCGGGGCTTGCAGACGTCCTGCCTTCGCTGCCTGGCGAGACGGTCTACCTGGGGGTGAGCGCCGGGAGCATCGCAGCAGCCTCCAGCTTTGCCGAGACTTACCCCGAACCGCGTCGCGGCAGCGGTGACGCGCTCTCGACGGAAGACATCGTGTTCGATACACCCGATGGCGAAGTCCGCATGATCCTGGTTAAAGCTCAGGGAGTCGGACTGGTCGATTTTGCGATTATTCCGCACGTGGACAACGCGGATCACCAAGACATGGCCATCGCAGAACAATGGGCCGCCCGGATACCGGCGCCGACGTACGCGATCGATGACCAGACCGCCATCAAGGTGACGGACGGCACCGTCGAAGTCGTCACCGAAGGACACTGGAAGCTGTTCACCCCCTAGTACAGCGACCCGAGGCCAAGGAAGGGCAATATGAAGCTTCTCCTCACGTCCGCTGGCATCAAAAACGAGCATCCACAACGCGCTAGTTGACCTGCTGGGCAAACCGATTGCCGAC
>DATJLT010000095.1:0-27264 GCA_035509195.1 Streptosporangiaceae bacterium
GTCCTGCGCTCGCACCGGTGGCGTACCGCCGCGAACTCGGCGGCGTACCTGCTGCCGAGGCTGGCGCCGTCCGCGCGCCTGCTGGACATCGGCTGCGGTCCAGGCACCATTACCGCCGACCTTGCCGCTCTGGTCCCAGGCGGCGAGGTGGTCGCGATCGACCTCGCGCCAGGCATTCTCGAAGACGCCCGTGCCGAGGCCGGCCGTCGCGGTCTGCTGAACATCAGCTTCGAGGTCGGCGACGTCTACCGGCTCGCCTTCGCCGACGACAGCTTCGACGTCATCCACGCCCATCAAGTGCTGCAGCACCTCAGCGACCCGGTCGCCGCCTTGGCGGAGATGCGCCGGGTGTGCAGGCCTGGCGGCGTGGTTGCCGCGCGGGACGGCGACTACGGCGGCATGTTCTGGTACCCGGCCGAGCCGTGCCTCGGGGAGTGGCAGGACCTGTACAGGAAGGTGGCGCGGTCACTCGGCGGCGAGCCTGATGCCGGACGGCGGCTGCTTTCCTGGGCCGGACGGGTCGGGTTCGCCACTGTCGAGGCGTCATCCGGTTCTTGGTGCTATGCCTCGGCGCAGGATCGTGCCTGGTGGGGTGCGTCGTGGGCGGACCGGCTGACGAAGTCCGCACTTGGCGACCGGGCCGTGGAGCGTGGTTTCGCTGACCGTTCCGATCTTGACCGTCTGGCCGAGGGCTGGCACCGTTGGGCGGCTAGCGGCGACGCGTGGTTCTGCGTCCCGCACGGAGAGATCCTCTGCACGAAGTAGCGTGCCGCCGCCCGGTCACTGGCTAGACCTGACCGGCGAAGAACCCGTACCTGGACAGCGGCTCGGTGATCTCGCGCTCCTCATACGCCAGATGCGACAGCAACGTCTGCGTCAGCACTTCGACCGCTTCCTCGATCTCCGCAAAGTCCTCTGGTTCGGAAACGAGGCGCACCAGTGCCCGGTCCACATCAAGCAAGACCTCATGAATGATCACGTGCTCGGCCTCTAGCCGGTCGATCACCGGCGCGAGCCCGGCATCGGAGCGTCGCAAATGCGGAAAGATTGCCCGGTCCTCGAGCCCGTGATGCCCGGTCACCAGCGCGCAGTAGGAAGCGCAGTATGCACCGAGGGTCCAGTTGTTCCGCCGCAAGGTCATCTCGCTGACCATCGCGCGTGCCCGCCCGGCGGCCATGGCCCCGTCCTTCACCTGCCGCAGCAACTCGGTGATCTGCCTCAGCTCACTGCGAAGGTGATCATGAACCTCGGCCAGGTGCTGCCCGACTGCCCGCCCAAGCCGCGAGTAGACGTAGCCTTCCGGCGCGGGCGGTGCCGAAGGCCGCGCCGACTCGTCCCACTCCTGCCTGCCCGGCGAGCACGAGCGGCTTGCTTTAGCTCCAGCCGCATCGGCGGCTTCCTCGGTCATCTCGGTCATGTGCAGTGTTTTGTCCTGGTTTCGTTAAGCCGGAACGTCCATTTCCCCCAGGATAGCTGAACTCTCAACTATCGCCGCGCTTCGGCGGGGCCCCGTCCGCATCCCGACGCCTGGGCATCCTCTAAATAAGCCGCATCGTTGGCCCTTAGATGCTGTTGGCACCTGAAGCCAAACGACAACGTTGGCCCGCTGATGCTGCTGCTACGACGTCTCGGGGCCAGCGATGCTGTTGCCAGCGGGGACCGAGCAGCATCAAAGGGCCAACGTCGCTGTAGTTACCGCGAAATGAGGCATTTGTCCACCACCGGCCAGCGTACAGGTCAGGCGAAGGACGACGCATTCCCGCACCAGGACACCTCGCGTACAGGATCCGTGGTGGCCAGGGCCCCGATCAGCCCGGCAGGAGCGGCGACGTCGCGCAGGTAAATCGTCTCCGATGGCCAGCCATCGGGTTGTCCCCACGCCTTCGCCACCTCACCGCTGACATCGAGCTGCCGCAGCGAGGCCGCCAGGCCATGCCCGGTCAGCTTGACCGTCGCTTCCTTGCGCGCCCACAGCCGCACGAACGCCGCAGCCCGATCGGCCCTCGGCACCATCAGGTACTCCTGCTGCTCGGCCGGCCCGAGCACCTGCCCGGCGAGATCCTCGCTGGCCCGTGCCTCGGTCACGGCCTCGATGTCAACCCCGACCTTGCCTTCCCCGACGACCGCTACGACCACCCATCCGCCGGCATGAGTCACGCTGAAGTCGAAGTCCGCACCGGTGATATATGGCCGCCCGTGATCGCTGCCGCAGTGCAGGCAGTCCCGTGCGACCAGCACGTCAGTCGCCGGCTGCCCGAGGTAGTGGCCAAGGATCAGCCGCTGTACCGCCCGTGAGGTCACGAACGTGATCTTGGCCGGCTCGGAACGGAACCGGCCGGCGCGCTCGCGCTCCTCCGCATCAAGCAGCGCCGCGTATCTAGGCGCGCTTGACGCCTCGACGGCCCACAGGTGACACTCGCCGGCCTCGGGCAGTACTCCGCGCTCAGGGTGATGCACGTTGCCTACAGTAACTCCGGGCGTAGGGTCGAAAAGCGCCAATACGGTGCGTTGACACGCCCCCGGTACGCAACTAGCATCGAGGTAATCGCCATAAAACCCCTAATAATAGTCTGCCAATAAACACCGGGGAACGAGCTGAATTCGGGAGATTGGCGTGGATCTTGAGGTATTAGTGCGGGACGGACTAGTGCGAGTACTCGATTCTGACGTTGCTCCCGATGACCTCGACCCCGATCTCGACCTCGCCGATGACTACGGGCTGACGTCACTTAACAAGGTGATCTTCCTGATGTCCGTCTGCGATGACTCGCAGGTTAGCCTGACCGAGTTCACCGAATCCGATGTCGCGGAAATGCGGACTGTCCGTGATGTGGTGACCGCATTGTCCAGAAGGGCTGGTACCGCGTGACGTGGGCTGAGATCGGTGCCGTCCGGCTGGAGAACGAGTTCGTGGTGCTCCGCCCGGTGGAGCCGGGCGACCGTGAGGCGCTGCGCGCCATCGCCATGGACCCCCGCATCTGGCGTTACTTCGTTCTCAGTATTGACACCGACGCGGACTTCGACGCGTTCTTCGACCTTGGCCTGCGAGATCAGCATGCCGGGACCAGGGTCGTTTATGTCATCGAGGATAAGCCGGCCGGGGCGGTTGCGGGCAGCATGAGTTTCTGCAGCATCATGGAAAAAGACGGCCGCCTGGAAATCGGCTGGTCCTGGCTGGGAATCAGTGCGCAGGGCAAAGGCATAAACCGCTGGGCAAAATTCCTCATGATGCGGCAGGCGTTCGAGGAAATGAGGGCCGAGCGGGTCGAATTCAAGACCGACAAGCTGAACGTGCAGGCCAGGCACGCGCTGGTTAACATCGGCGCTCGCGAGGAAGGCACGCTCCGCAGCTTCAACCCCATGCCTGGCGGCCGCCGCCGAGACGCCGTCTACTACAGCGTGCTCGCGGCTGAATGGCCGGAGGTCAAGGCGCAGTTGCTGGCCGGGCCCAAGGTCACGCTCGCCGGGGCGGTGACATGACCGTCCCGTTCGTCCGCGCCAGCGGAACTCCTTTCGAGGTCGGCTACCAGCACGGCGCAGCGCTGGCGGCCGGCCTTCGCGCGTTCTTAGCTGACGACCTGGCGAGGATCGGGAAGCTCGCGCCGGCTTCCGCCCCGGTCACGCTTGCGCAACTGGAGCCCTTGCTCGGGGAGTACTCGGCGGCGATCGCGGCGGCGGCGCCCTCGCTTGGCGAGGAGATCGCCGGCCTCGCAGAAGGCGCGGGCATCTCGCCGGCCGAGGCCGTGCTGCTGCAAGCCAGGCGCGAGCTGATCGGCTACCAGAAGGTCCCCGTCCCGGCTTGCGGTGACTGCACAACGTACGCCAGCTTGTCGGCCGGACCGGGCGGCGGCCCGGTCCTGGCGCAGACCGTGGACCTGAACGGCAACCTCGACGACCAGCTCGCCGTGCTCGACGTCGGGCTGTCCGGCTCGCCGAGGCGCAGCCTGGTGCTCAGCTTCGGCGGCTTGCTCGGGTACCTGGGACTGAACAGCGACGGCCTCGCGATCGGCCTTAACCTCGTGCTCGGCGGGGACTGGCTTCCTGGAGTGCCGCCTTACCTGGCGATCAGGTACCTGCTCGACTCGGCGGGCAACGTCAAGGATGCCCTCGCGATCCTGGCGGGCCTGCCGCTGGCCAGTTCCAGGTCGCTGACGCTCTGCGACCCGGCCACCGTGGCCTGCGTCGAGGTACTCGGCGGTGAGCTTCGCGTCGTCGGCAGCGGGCCGGCCACGGTGCACACCAACCACTTCCTTGATCAGGACTTCTCGGCGGCCGACGAGCTTAACGTGTTCGCCAGGAACTCTTCGGTACGCCGGCTCAGGGCTGGTGCGGGCGGGCTGGCCGGCTTCGCCGCCCAGCCCGCCCGCCGCGACGTCAACTCCCACTTCGCCCTGCTCAGCGTGCCGCCGATCTGCGTCGCCGACACCGGCGACCTGCGGCGCGAGCGCACGGTCGCGGCGGTCGTCATGCTGCCTGACCGGGGCGAACTCCACGTCCGTCCAGGCAACCCCGCCCTGAGCAGTACGCAGGCGTTCCGGGTCGAGCGATCATGAACGACTGGTTCATCACCAAGGGCGGCGCCGATCCAGGTTCGGCGCGGATCTTCTGCTTCCCGCATGCGGGCGGCAGCCCGCGTGCCTTCCTTGACTGGCAGGCGGGCCTGGCCGGCGAGGCCGAGGTCGTCGCCGTATGCCGGCCGGGCCGCGAGCACCGGTCCGCCGAACCCGCGCCGGCGATCGGCGAGTACATCGCCGGCGCCGCGGCCGCGATCAGTGCGGTCTCGGCGGCCGACTGCCGTCCTTGCTACCTGTTCGGGCACAGCCTCGGTGCGCTTGTCGCGTTCGAGGTCTGCCGCGAACTTGCCGCTCAGGATCTCCCGAATCACTTCATCGCCTCTGGCTGCTCGGCGCCTTGCCTGCTGCCATCGCAGCGGGTGAAGGACATCGCCAAGCTCGACGGGGCCGAGTTCGCGGAGGCGATCGGCTTCTTCGGCGGCCTTTCCGCCGAGATCCTCGCCGACGCGGAAATGCGCGACCTGTTACTGCCTGGAGTGATCGCCGACTTCCGGCTCGCCGTCGGCTACCGCTACCGCTCTGCCGCGCCCTTGGACGTGCCGGCCACGCTGGTCGTCGGTCGCGACGACCCGCACGTCAGGGAGGCGCAGCTTCAGCCCTGGGCCAGGGAGTTCACGCGCCCGCCCGATCAGCGCCTGACCGAAGGCGGGCACTTCTACTTTGACAAGGACCCGGCCGTGATCACGGGCGTCCTGGCCGGCATCGTCCAGGCCGATCAGCACGTCGAGCTGATCTGATATGGAGGCCAGCTTATGAGGGACGGAACGGTCTTCTTGCGCGGGCCCGCTTACGTTCTCGGCGAGAACGAGCTCGATCACGGAGCGATCGAGAACCTGGACGAGCTGGCCGCGCGCTTCAAGCTGGCGCCGCAACCCGGATTGTGGGGCTGGGGCACGATCAGGACGACGAAACGCGAGCTCTCCGATCTCGCGGCCGAAGCCGGCGCGGCCACGCTCAAAGCCGCCGGCCTTGCCCCCGCGCTGGCCGACGCCCTCGTGCTCTGCTCGAACCGCATTCCAGGTCCCGCCGAAGGCCACGGCCAGTTCGTCGCCGAGGTGCTGACAGGCACCGGGCTCGGCGATATCCCGGCCTACGGTGTCAACCTCAACAGGTGCGTGAACCTGCTCGCCGGAATCGACGTTGCGGCCGCGTTCGTGCGCAGCGGCCGGCATGACCGCGTGCTCGTGATCACCGCGGACAAGGTCGCGGAAGGCGCGGACCGCCTGTCGCAGTTCGCCCTGTTCAGCGACGGGGCGGCGAGTTGCCTGATCGCCGGGGATCCAGGTGAAGCGGCGAGTTTCGAGGTACTCGGCTGCGCCACCGCCCAGGACACGGCGACGCTTGAGTGGAGCAATCAGATCAGCTCAGACCTGGCCAGGCTGGTGAACGAGCGGCTGCTGACCGCTGCCGGGCTCAAGATCGGCGACCTCGCCGCGCTGCTGCACGCCAACTTGTACACACCGCTCGTGGTGATGAAGGAACGGCAGGCCGGCTTCGGCCCGGGCCAGCTCTACCTGGACAACATCCGGCGGATCGGTCACTGTTTCGCGGCCGACCCGCTGATCAACCTGGCCGACCGGATGGCGCTTGGCCACGTGGGCACTGGCAGCTACTGCATGCTTGCCTCGAGCGTGCCCGGATCGAGGATCGGCGTGCTGCTGAAAGAGGTGCACCCATGACCGCCGCTCAGCTCCCGGTTTTCGAGCCGCCGGACACGATCGCCGCGCTGCCCTCCCGGCCGTTCGAGTTTAGCCCGGCCGCGGCCGAACAGGCCGAGGTCCTGCTCGCCATGGCGCCGGCGGCGCTCTACCAGAAGTTAATCGCCGACCAGGAGTCAGAAGCCGTCCACCTCGTTTCCCTCCGCCTCCTCACGGCGTTCCTGAACGGACCCGAGCCGTCCGAACTCGGGTTGTCAGGGATCGTCGCGCGGGTCGCCGGCGTCAGAGCCGAGCTTGCCGCTGACCTGAGGTTGCTGGCGGATGACCGGACAGAGGCCGGAGACGCGGTGCTGCGGCAGCGGGCTCCGCTCGGGCTGCTCGGGGGATGCTGGCTTGACGTGCTCTCGCAGCCGGCTACCCAGCCATCGGTGATCGTGAACCGGCTGTTCGCGCACCACTTCGCGCTGCGTGGCGAGGGCAACCCGAAGCGGTCCCTGCATTACCTGCGAAGGCAGGCACTCGAAAGGGCCGGGGTGTACCTGCCTGAGATCGCGGCCGCCGACTTCCTGAACGCGACAGAGGCCCGGCCTCTCACCGCGTTGCACGGCTGTTTCTACCTGGCGTTGTCACGGCTGCCCGCGAGCTTCCTGCCCGAACTCATCGGCGTTCATTACGCCGTTCTGGCTCTGGGCGTCGACGATCAACTGCTCGGGCTGACGCCGATGCCCGGCGAGGAAGAGTTGCGCGAGGTGCTGCGCGCTTACCTGGAACTGGCCGGGCCTGGCGAGGTTGCCAGGCTCATCAACGGGATAAGCTGCGCGGTCGAGCTTGAGCGCGAGCACGTCGGGCTGCTGCGCGAGCTTGCTGACTGGTACCGGCGCCTGCCGCTCGAGTCCAAGGTCGCCGGGGTAGTCGCCAGGCACGCGCCATTCGCCGGGCGGCATCACCAGGGCGTCAAGGTCGCCGGGCGGTCGCTGGCGGAGACCTTTACCGATCCTGGCCTTGACCTGGCCAGGTTCCTCGCCGATTTCCGCGAGTCTGGGCACGTGCGCCGGACTCATGACGGGCTGTCAAGATTCGTGCGGGCGATCAAGTTCGGCGGCCCCATGTTCGGCATCTTCAGCGAGCAGGAGGCGATGATTTTCAGCGAGTGGGTCGCCGCGATCCAGGCGGGTGACCGGCCGGAGATCGACGTCGTCGCCAGCACCGCGGGCGATCGGGCCGCGGCAGCCCGCTCCGCCGCGATCAAGGGGACAAGGACACCGGCCATCGTGCTGCGCGAACCGGGGGCGCTGAGTGACCGCGAGCTATTTGGCCGCCTCATAAATATAGAGAACTTCGCGAATACTCTCCCCGTCGCGCGGGACAGGGCCGAGCGATTGTTTACCGAAGCCGAGGTGCTGTTCGAGCACGGCGCGGGCGGCCGTTACACCGATGCCAGCTATTTTGAGTACAGTGCGGAGGCGCTTTACGAGCGGGCCGAGCAGGTGTACTGGGAGAAACTGATCAGGCCTTATAAGCCGCTCACCGAGATCCCCGACCGCGATGAGGTTGTATTTCTGCAGACCACGTATGCACTGGGCGCTCTGATCGATGCGACCTGGATTCACAGGACGGCCAATCTAGGCCGGTGCGACCGCCGCTGCGACGCCGCGCTCTTCTCGATCTACGCAGATGAGATGGGGTACGGCGACCTGCGGAAGAACCACATCACGCTGATTCACCGTGCGCTGCACAGCATGGGAATCAAGCTGCCGCACATCAGGGACGAGGCTTTTCAGCAGCAGGGCGACCTGCCCGACGCGCTGTACGGGTTCTCCCTGCATCAGCTGTGCATGGCGTTGTTCCCCGATAGCTACTACAACGAGATACTCGGTTATAACCTGGCGATCGAGATGTTCGGGCTCGGCGAGTTGCGGCTGCACGAGATCCAGAAACTGAATCATTACGGATTCGACGACTGCTATGAGCAGGCGCACCTGACGATCGACAATATCTCGGCCGGTCACAGCAGGCAGGCGGCCGACATTATCGTCGCTTACCTTGACGAAGTCCGCCGCGTGCTCGGCGATGCCGCCGTCGGCCGGGAGTGGCGTCGGATCTGGCGCGGTTACGCCTCGCTGGCGTATTTTGTCGAGCACGCCCTGCTTCAGCGACTCGCGCCAGAGCCAGCCCAAACCCAGCCGGCCCGAACCGAGCCGGCCCGAACCGAGCTGGCCCAAGAGGATGACTCGCTCAGCCTGCTGATCTGACAACTTGAGGAGAACTGCCATGCGACGCCTCGCCGCAAGCGGGCTGGTCGTGCTCGTGGCCATTTTCGGCGCCCAGGGGACCGCGTTCGCGGCCAGGACGGCCGCTGGCTCGGCCCGGCCAGAACACTACCTGCTCGGCGTGTCTTGCACGTCGGCGAAGTTCTGCATGGCCGTAGGCGCGGACTGGCGGAACGGACGGCCGCTGACGGAGAAGTGGAACGGCGTGAAGTGGACCGCCGCCGATCTTCGCCTGCCAGGCGGCGCAGCGGCTGGCACGTTGTACTGGGTATGGTGCGGGCGGCCTGACAGTTGCATCGCGGTCGGTAACACCGCCTCGAACAGGGCTTCCTCGGCGACTACCAACGCGCTCGCCGAATCCTGGAACGGCCGGTCATGGTCGGCGTTCAGAATGCCCGTGCCCGCCGGCACGCACAACACCGATCTGGGAGGCATCGACTGCGTGTCCACCAGGAACTGCGTGGTGACCGGCCTCGCCGTCCTGCCAGGTAGCCATTACAACTCCTTCATCGACGTTCTGAAGGGCGGCAGGTGGACCCTGTACCGCCCGCCGGGATTTACTGACAGCAAGCGCAACTCGATCCTCGAGAACGTCTCGTGCGCAGCGGCAAACAGGTGCGTCGCGGTCGGCAGCTACGGCAATACCAACTCACCGGGCGGTGCCGCGCCCGCGAACGTGGCGGCCGCTGTGACCTGGAACGGCAGGAAATGGTCGCTTGACCGGCTGCCCACGCCTGCGGGCAGCAAGGGGGCCTGGGTGCTTGACGTCTCCTGCGTGCGTTCCAAGGCCTGCGTTGCCGTCGGCGGACGCAGTGTGGGAGGCAAGAAGTCGACCGCGCTCGCTGAGATCTTGAAGGCCGGCAAGTGGAAGGCCGTGACGCCGTCCGCGGAAGGCAGCGATCCCTCCTTGTACGCGGTGTCGTGCGTGTCGGCGACCCGCTGCCTGGCGGGCGGAGGCGGAGACTTCAGTTCGACGATTAACACGAATAAGTCCGTGCGGAACAAGGCATTCTCGTCCTACTGGAACGGCAGGACCTGGAAGTACGCCCGCCTCCCTACGCCTCCTAAGGGCGGCGGGAGCAACGCCAGCGTGGTCTCCGCCATCTCCTGCCTGACGGCGACGAAGTGCGTTGCCGTTGGCGCGGCCGGACCACCCGCGAGCCTGATCTACGGTTTCTCCGCTTTCTGGAACGGCAGGAACTGGCGGCTGGTCAGCGTCTCATAGCCGCTGACCAGCGAGGCCGCGCGGGCCGAAGTCGGGCCATCACTGCGGATGATCGATGCTAACTAGTTGTAGATTCCGCGCTGCCTGATCGTGGTTCCTCCCGACCAGGCAACGGGCTCCGGGGGGCGAGAGCGCACCCGGCGCGGCGGCGACTGAATGGTCTTGACGCTGAGGCCGGTGACAAACCGGCCGGCCCTGGCGATCTTGCCGCGCGGCGTGCGGCCAAGTGGTCGCCGGTCTTCGCGAATACTGGCCAGACTCACCAGCAAAATCGCACCGGCAACTGCTCCTGCGATGAAGACTACGACGATGACGGCTAAAAGTACTAGTTCGAACATGGCGAGTCACCTCCTGATCGGCTCGCTGGCCGAAACCTCTTGCGAGGTAGGTCCCAACTGCTAGGGTGACTCTGATGAGCCCAGCAGTCCAATCCATTGGTGCTGTTAGGGCCATCCCAACCTTTGGTTCCGGACTCATCATGACCTGCACATGTTCGCCTGGTCAATGGGATAAGCCCAGATATTCCGGCAAGACCTATGGCAGGAGCCGTACCATCCAGCCCATCAGTACCGATGTATAGCCGAACCGATGCATAAGGTAGCCGGGCGAATGCCAGGGAGGTAGCGTGGCCGATCCGAGATACCGGCAGATAGCCGAGGCCTTGCGTCGCCAGATCGAAGGCGGTGAACTCCGTCACGGCGACCAGATACCGACCGAGCTTGAGCTGCGCGAGATCTACGACGCATCACGTAATACCGTGCGTGATGCGGTGAAATGGCTTATTGCTCGTGGGCTGGTGGAAACCCGGCCAGGTCAGGGGACCTTCGTCGTCGAGAAGATCGATCCGTTCTTGACGGTCGTCGAGTCCGTGGCGGGCTTCGGTGCTGGGGAGGGCACGGCGAGTTATGCCTCAGAGGTCGCGGCCCACCGGCGGAAGGCCACGGTGTCCGACCCGAGAATCGAGGTCCACCAGGCCGATACATACGTCGCAGGCGAACTCGGCCTCGAGGAAGGCGCTCTCGTCATCAGCCGGGCGCAGCGCCGCTACATCGACGGTACGCCGTGGTCGCTGCAGACCTCGTACTACTCGATGAGGTACGTCGAGGCAGGAGCCAGGCGGCTGATCGAGGCCGTGGACATGCCGAGCGGGGTGCTGAATTACCTGGCCGAGGACTTCGGCATTGAGCAAGGAACCTGGCGGGACCGCATTGTCGTGCGGCCGCCGGACGGCGGCGAGGCCTTCTTCTTCAAGCTGCCAGATAACGGCCGGATCGCGGTGCTCGAGATCCATCGCACCTTGTTCGAGAAATCGGGAATTCCGCTGCGGCTGACGATCACAACATATCCGGTGGACCGTAATGAGTTTGTCATGACGGGCGGGGAGACTTCACTTTGACCATGCATGAGGCCTATGAGCAGTATTATGGTGTCTTGCATTACGATCACAGATATCCGGCGCCGAACCGGCTGACACTTCGGCAGGTAATGAGCCACGCGCGACCGGGGGCGGTCTTGCTCGATATTGGCGCCGGCAACGGCCGCTACGCTATTCCGCTGGCCGCTCGCGGTTACCAGGTCATGGCGGTAGAACCGTGCGAAATGGCTCGTGACCAGCTCAGGGAAAGAGCGGCGGCGCACGGGGTGACGGCGCGAATCTGCCTGTTCAAGACCTTCGCGGACGTCGATGACGCCACGATCGGCTCAGCGGAACTCGCGCTGTTCTTGTTCGGCGTGCTCGGGCACATGCGGTTCGCGGAAAGGGAACGGACACTGCGGCGCCTGGGCAACGTCATGCGGCAACCCGCAGAAGCCCTCGGATCGGTGCCGAACCGCCTCCGGCGGTTTCGCCGTGAACAGGCAATTCACCGGATCGACGACGGTCAGAGCCGCGCTCCGCGGTTCCGCTACTCGCGGAAGTTCGGCGGTGCCGAGCACACTTTCGAGTACACGGCCTTCACGCCTGCCGAACTCGAAGCCGAACTGGCGTCGATCGGCTGGACCTGCCTTCGTCTCGGCGCGGAGTCCCTGCTCGGCGAGAGCACTGTTACCAGCAAGGCCATGATCGGCGCGGGCGACGCCAGGCTGTCCAGGCTGATGCCCGCAAGGGCCGGCTACGATATCCTTTTCCATATCGCGTCGGCGAGTTCGTCAGGCTCGCGCCTCAATAAGGTTGTCTATGAGTAGCCAGGATTTCACCAGCAAGTCACTTGAATACCTGCGCTCACGCGGTGTTTCCTTTGTGCTTAAACCGCATCGGCGTCCGGCGCTTACTTGCGAGCTTGCGGCCGAGGAACGGGGGGTGAGGCTGAGCCAGATCGTCAAGTGCATGATCGGCGAGACCGGCGAGGCCGGGGAGAGCGAACTGGTTGCCCTGCTTCTTCCAGGCGACCGCAAGCTCAAGTCGAGCAAGGCAAGAAAATCACTTGGGGTCAGGTCATTGCGGCTTGTCTCGCCCGAACTGCTCAAGTCAGAGCACGGCCTGATCGTCGGCGCGATTTCTCCGGTTGACCTGATCGGCCGGGCGAAGGTTGTCATGGATCCTGGCGTTCTAGAGGAAGAATTCGTGGATATCAGCTCGGGCGACCCGCTGGCCGGCATCGAGTTGTCATCGAAAGAACTGAAGGACGTACTCGACGCCGAAATAGCCGAGATCACCTGACCACCGGGGTATGCGCGATCACGCGAAAGGCCGCATCGCGGTCCGGCCCGCGCTCGGGTGCACGTAAGGCAGGTAGCCGGCGGCGAGGACGGCGACGATCGCCGGGGGCGTCAGCAAGGTCACGCGGAGATCGGGCGCTGCACGCTCCGCCTGGCCGTATCCCGCGAAGGACCAGGCCCGCAGCATACCGCCGGTGACCAGTGCTGGCTGTCCGTCGCTTAGCACCATGGCGCCGTCTGGCAAGTCGCCGAAGCGAGCCGGCCTGGTCAGCTTTGTCCTGGTCCTGTCGACCCGTTCGGCGTGCAGGGCCACGTCCATTTCCCATGCATAAGGCCGCGCGTCAAGTCCGCGCGCAGCCTTCCAGGCCGCACCGAACCAGCGGTGGTCATCGCGGCGGCAGTAGCCACAGGGCCGGTGCCCGGCAGACAGGGCGGTGGCCTCGTCGAGGAAGAACAGCGCGGTCCATCGTCCTGGCGGCATCACCTCGCGCTGGCGGCCGCGCCAGTCGAGCACGCAGGAGATCCACATCTTGGTCCGCCAGCGTGTCACGCCCAGGGTCCGGTCCGGCTTATGGATGCAACCCCGGTTACCCATCAGCATGCCCCGGCCGGGATGCGCGACGATCTCCCCGGTCGGAAGCACCCGGTTCTGCAGCGGCGACTTACCAGTCATCGCGTCTCACCCAGGACAGTCTGCCCCCACCGGGCGACAGCGGCAGCGATATCGCTGGCCAGGGGCGGACGGAGGATCTCGTAATGATCGCTGTTCGCGAAGAACGTCTGCACCGGCCCGCCAAGGTGCCTGTACCAGCCGGAGGCGGCGGTCGCGTTCAGCGATCGCCGGGCCGTCACCAGGAGGGCAGGAGCCGTCACCCGCGCGGAGGCCGCAGGCGTATAGCCGGCCAGCAGCCCGCAGTGCGCCGCGAACACCTCGAACCGCTGCCGAACCTGGTCAGCGGCGACGCCAAGCTGCCCGGCCAGCCAGTCAAGCTGCTCACCCGTCTCCCTTCCGCCTGGCCCGGCCCTGAAATCGGAGGCGCGGCCAAGGCCGTTCAGCACGTCAGCGACGAACTGCCCGGCCAGTTCCCCGCCGGACATCTCCCCGCCGGGCGGTACCGCATAGGGCGGGTCGAGCAGCACAAGCAGCGCAACGGGGCGCCCGGAAGCTTCGAGTGCCCGTGCGACCTCGTAAGCAAGGACCCCGCCCATAGACCAGCCGCCAAGGAGGCAGGGCCCGCGCGGCACCGCCGCGCCGAGAATTTTGGCATATTCAGAAACCATTCCGGCCAGCGTCTCGTGAGCAGGCTGCCCGGCTGCGAGACCGCGCACCTCAAAAGAACGGCCAAGCGCCGCCGCGAGAGGACCGTAATCGGTCACCGCGCCTCCGATCGCGTGGATCAGGACCAGCAAGGGGCCGCCGGCTTCCCGGCTGAGCGGCACCAGCGGTCCGTTTCCCATGGCAGTCCCTAGCTGCGTCGCGAGTTCGCGTGGCGTCGGATGCAGCAGCACGGCTGAGGGCGAGACCTCAGCTGATGCCCGCCGCGCGATGAGATCGACGAGCCGCATGACCTGAAGCGAATTGCCGCCGAGGTCAAAGAATCCCTCATCAGGCCCGGCCGGCTCCCTGTGCAGTACCTCACCGAACAGCGCGCCGAGCAGGGCCGCTGTTCCGCCGCCGCGAGATTCGCCCGGAGAGGCTTCGGCCAGCGCGGGCTCGGGCTCGGGTTCGGGCAGCATGTTCCTGTCGATCTTGCCGCTTGAGTTCAGCGGGAACTCCCCGATGGCCACGAACCTGGCGGGCACCATGTACGAGGGCAGCCTCGCGCTCAGGTAACCTCGCAGTTCCGGTCCTGCAGGCAGTTCCAAGCCAGGCGGCGCATGCAGGTACGCGGTGAGCTGCTTGTCACCCCCTGGTGCTGACGTCACGATGACCACCGCCTGAGCCACGGACGGATGAGTGCGAAGCGCGGCTTCGATCTCGCCTGGCTCGACGCGAAGGCCGCGGAGCTTGACCTGGTGGTCGGCCCGCCCGAGGTACACGATGCTGCCATCGGCTCGCCGCCGGCACAGATCACCCGTCTTGTACAGGCGGCCGCCAGGGCGGAAAGGGTCGGCGATAAATCGCGCCGACGTCATCCCTGGCCGGCCGAGGTAACCCCTGGCCACTCCTGCCCCGCTCAGATGCAGCTCGCCGGTAACGCCTGCGGGCACCGGACGCAGGCGGTGATCGAGCACATATGCCCGGCAGTTGGGAATCGGATGGCCGAGCGGCGGGGACTGGCCGGCCGGGACCGCGTCGTGGAGTTCTGCGCACACCGCCGTGATCGCGGTCTCCGTCGGCCCGTAGTCGTTGACGAATTTCAGGCCGGGACGGAGCCAGCGGCCGACGAGTTCGCCGGGAAGTTCCTCACCGCCGCACATCAGCACTCGCAGGTCGGGGAACTCCGCGTCTTCGAGCAGCCCGGCAACCGACGGGGTCAGGCAGGCGAACGTCACCGCCTGCTCCCGCATCAGCGCCGCCAGCCTGCTTGGAGTATGCAGCACGTCGGGCGGCGCGAGCACCGTCCGTCCGCCGGCCAGCAGCGGCATGAACATTTCCTGCACCGATGCGTCAAAGCTGAGCGATGCGAACTGAAGCACCCGGTCGTTCGGGCTCACTCCCCAGGCATCAGTCATCGCGTACAGGAAGTTCGCCACCTGCCTGTGCTCAACCAGGACGCCCTTCGGCTGCCCGGTAGAGCCCGAGGTGTAGATCACGTAGGCGACGTTCTGCGGCCTGGCACCAGGCAGGTGCGGCGGCTCGGGCAGTTCCCCGGACAGTTGCCCAGGCAGTTCCCCGGACAGTTCCCCGGACAGTTCCCCGGCCAAGACGGCCGGCGCTCCGGTCGCGGGCAGCCGCGGGCCGCTCGCCGCGTCGGTGACGATCATCGTCATCGAGGTGTCAGCGATCAGGAACCGCAGCCGTTCGGCGGGCAGCAACGGATCGAGCGGAACGTAGCCGCCGCCGGCCTTCCAGATCCCGAGCAGGACACCGAGCCGTGGGATGCCGGTCTCCATGCAGACGCCAACGAGACACTCCGGCCCGACCCCGCGCCCGCGCAGCGCGGCCGCGACCCGGTCGGCGAGCTCGCCAAGCCCGCTATAGCTGATCTCCTGGTTGCCGCACACGGCCGCGATCGCGTCAGGGGTTCTTGCCGCCTGCCGTTCGAACCCTTCGTGGACGCAGACGACAGGGAACTCCCGCTGTGTGTCGTTCAGCCCGCGCAGCTCGCGGTCGGTTTCCGCCGCCGTCAGCAGCGGAAGCGCGGACACCCGCGATCCGGGATCGGCCGCCGCCCCGGCGAGCATCACCTCGTAGTGCCTGAGGATCCGTGTCGCCGTGCCTTCGTCGAACAGCGAGGTCTTGTAAGAGCACTCCACCCACAAGCCCTCGTCCCTCGCCTCGGCGGAGAAGTCCAGGTCGAACTTCGCCGCGTTGATGCCGACGATGACATCGCTCAGGGCGAAGTCAACTCCGCCCGCCCTGATCGGCGTGCGGTCGCGCTCGGCGTAGGTGAGCGCGATCTGGAATGCCGGCGCCCTGCCCGGAACGCGGGCGACCCGCGATGCTGTCACGATCTGACTGAAAGGCAGTTCCTGATGGGCGTAGGCGCCGATCACCGCGGCGTGCACACGGGTAAGCAGTTCACCGAACGGCGGGTCCGCCGACAGGTTCACCCGGATTGGCAGCGTGTTGACCAGGTACCCGATCAGCGGTGCCAGCTCGGGACGGCTCCGGTTGGCGGTGACGGTCCCGACGACGAGGTCGTCCTGCCCGGTGTACCTGTGCAGCAGCGCAAGCAGCCCGGCCATCAGCACGACGAACAACGTCGTCCCGTGCGCTTGCCCGAGTTCCCTTAGCTGGCCGAGTAGCTCGCGGCCGCACAGCCGCTCGGCCAGCCCGCCACCGAATTCCTCTGGCACGGGCCTCGGCCGGTCGGCAGGGAACCTCACGGCCGGCAGCCCGGCAAGCGCTTCCCGCCAGTACCCCTCGAGTTCGGCTGTCCTGGCCCGCGACAGCCGTTCCCGCTCCCAGACCGCGTAGTCGGCGTATCGCACGGCGAGTTCGGCCAGCCCGGACGGCTCCCCGGTGACCTCCGCCCGGTACAGCGCCGCGAGATCGGCCAGCAGGACCCTGGCTGACCAGCCATCGAAGATCGCGTGCGGCAAATTAGCCAGCAGTAGCTGATCGACCGGGCCGAGCCTGATCAGGCTGACTCGGAACAATGGCCCCGCGGCGAGGTCGAAAGGCCGCAGCGACTCGGCGGTGATCAACTCGCGCAGCGCGCCTTCCCGTTGATCCTGACCGGGAAAGCAGAGGTCGGCCGCGCCGAGGTTTACCGTGGCGAGGTTTACTGCCGCTGGCGGGTCTATTACCTGTACGGGTTCGCCGTCCTCGCCGGTCAGGAACCTGGTACGCAGCGACTCATGCCTGGCTGCGAGGGCGTCTAAGGCGGCCTGGAGCGCGGCGACGTTAACCAGGCCGGCCAGCCGCAGGGCGAGCGGCACGTTGTACGTGGCCTGGCAGGGAGCGAGCCGGTCGATTACCCAGAGCTGCTCTTGCCCGAACGACAGCGGCCACGGCCCGCCAGGATCGCCGGTCACCCGGCGCGGTATCGGTTCCTGCGCGGCCCTTCCTCGTCGCAGACGGGCCGTGAGCGCCGCTCGCTGGGAGTCGCTCAGTGTCATGAGAGGTCGCTTACGGCCATGACATCGACCGGAGCTCGGCCGCGATCTCGCACACGACCGGCGGACGCAGGAACTCGTAGTGATCCCCGCTGACCCGGAGCAGGTTAGCCCGGTCGCCGAGCACCTCTTGCCACCTGGCCGCGGCCGGGGCGTTGGGGGAGTCGGCTGCCGCGACGATGAGGGTCCGAGCCAGGACAGGCGCGGCACCTGAAGCCGGGCAGTAGCCGGCCAGCAGCCGGGAGTGGGCGCGGAAGACCTCGAACCGGCGCCTCAAGCCGGCCGAGTTGCCCGTCACCTGGCCCTGACCGGTCGACGCGGGTTCTGGCCCCTCGTCTTGCCATCGAGGTGGCCGTGCCGCCAGCCGCCGCGTCAGCCAGTCGAGTTGCCCTGCGACACCCGTCGTCAGGGGATCAGGCCGGTCGCCGAGGTTCCGGTCGCCGAGGTCCCGGTCGCCGAGGTCAAGGCCAAGGCTCTGCGCCGCGTCGGCGACGAACTGCCCGGCCAGGTCGCTCTCTGAGCCGAACCGGTCAGACGGCACCTCGAACGGAGCGTCGAGGAGCAGCAAGAGCGCGACCTTCTCCCCGTCAGACTCGAGTTGCCTGGCGACCTCATAAGAGATCACCCCGCCCATCGACCAGCCGCCCAGGTAATAAGGCCCGTCTGGACGGGCGGACCTGACGATCGCGGTGTAGTCGCTGACCAGGCCGGCCAGCGAATCCGGCATCGGCCCTGCACGGCGGAGACCAGGCGACTCAAGGCCGTGCACCGCGAACTGCCCGGCCAGCTCGTCCGCGAGCGGACGGTAGTCGGTGATCGTCCCGCCAATCGCATGGATCAGGGTCAGCGCCGGGCCCGCGCCAGCGCCGGGGAACAGCGGGACGAGCGGGCGCGCTACGGCAGGCCCGGCCTCGCGCAGGTGGGCAGCGAGACCGCGGGGGCTCTGGTGCAGGAAGACCGCGGCAGGAGACAGCTCGGCGCCCGTCTTGCCGGCAATGAGCTCAAGCAGCGTCATGACCTGGAGGGAGTTGCCGCCAAGGTCGAAGAAGCCGTCGCCCGGCCGCACTCGCGTGCGGCCAAGAACGTCAGCGAACAGTTCGCCGAGCATGGCTTCGAGCTCGCTGCCTGGAGCCTCGACTTCGTCGGCTCGCCCGTCGCCGTCTTCGCCGGGAGGCGGCAGTGCCGACCGGTTTATCTTGCCGCTGGTATTGAGCGGGAACTCCTCAAGTACCACGAACCTGGCCGGGACCATATAGGCGGGCAGGCGCTCGGTCAGGTACGCGCGCAGTTCGGCTGCCGCAGGCAGAGCGTGGATCTCTGCCGCCCTCAGGTAGGCGATGAGCTGCTTGCCGCCCGACTGGTCGGGGGTCACCGTGACGACGACCTGGGCAATAGCCGGGTGCGCGCCGAGCGCGGCCTCGATCTCCCCGAGCTCGATCCGCAAGCCGCGGATCTTGACCTGGTGGTCGGTGCGCCCGACATAAACGATGCTCCCGTCGGCCCGACGGCGGCACAGGTCGCCGGTCTTGTACAGGCGGCCGCCCGGCCTGAACGGGTCGGCGACGAACCGCTCCCGCGTCAGGTCGGGCCGGTTCAGGTACCCCCGCGCGACGCCCGCGCCGCCGATGTGCAGTTCGCCGATGACGCCGGCCGGCACCGGCCGGAGCCCCGAGTCCAGCACGTACGCCTGATAGTTCGCTGAGGGCAGCCCGATCGGCGGCGGGAGCACCGTCGATTCGCTGACGTCGCCCCAGGTAGCGATCACGGCCGTCTCCGTCGGCCCGTACGCGTTGACGAACCGCAGCCCCGGTCTGATCCAACGCGCGGCCAGCTCGGAAGGCAGTTCCTCGCCCGCCGCCAGCAGCGTCCGCAGCCGGGGGAACTCATGCCCGGTGAGCAAACCGAGCACGGCCGGCGGAAGGCAGGCGAACGTCACCCCGGTCTCTCGCATCAGCCCTGCCAGTCGCCTGGGCACATGGAGCGTATCGTCGTGCGCGAGCACCAGCTTCGCCCCTGACAGCAGCGCCACGAACATGTCCAGCACGGACACGTCGAACGTGTACGCCGCGAACTGCAGCACTGTGTCCCCTGGCCCGACGCCGAACGGCTCGATCATGCTGTCCGCGAAGTTCACCGCCTGCCGGTGCTCAACCATCACCCCCTTCGGCTGCCCGGTAGACCCGGACGTGTAGATGACGTATGCCGCGTTGTGTGGCGCTGCTGCCGCAGCAGCCCTGGCGGCGGGAGCAGCGCGTGCGGACTCCCGTGCCAGCGCAAGCCGGCTGGCCCCAAGCTGGTCCTCAGGCTGGTCCTCAAGCTGGTCCCCAAGCACGAGGACCTCAGCGCCCGAACCCTCGGGCAAGGCCGGCGCACTCACCTCGTCGGTCAGGATCACCGGCATCGCGGTGTCGGCGATCAGGTAACTCAGCCGCTGACGCGGAAGCGTGTAGCCGAGCGGCACGTATCCGCCGCCTGCCTTCAAGATCCCCAGCAGTACCGCCAGCCGCGCGATCCCGGCCCGCATGCAGACCCCGACGAGCACCTCAGGGCCGACCCCGCGGTCCTCGAGCAACGCCGCGACCTGGTCCGCTCGCCGGTCAAGCCCTGCGTAACTGACCTCCTCGCCCTCGTACTCCGCCGCTATCGCCTCAGGCGTGCGCCGCGCCTGATCCGCGAACCTCTCGTGCAGGCATCCGCCAGCGTACTCACGGCCAGTGACATTCCAGTCCGTCAGCTCTTGACGCAGCTCAGCCGGGGTAAGCACGGGTAGTTCAGATATGCGCTCCGCCGGACACGCGACCGCGGCAGACAGGAGCACCTCCAGGTGCTCAAGCAGTCGCTCCACGGTCCCATGGTCAAACAGCGCGGTCTTGAACGAGCATTCGATCCACAGCCCTCTATCGCGCACCTCGGCGGTGAAGCTCAGGTCGAACTTGGCCGAGTTGACGCCGGCAACCAGGCTGGTCAGCGCGAACCTGACGCCGCGGCCCGCCTCGACCGGCGTGCTATCACGCTCGTTGAAAGCCAGTGCGATCTGGAACACTGGCGCCCGCCCTGGATCACGCTCGACCTTCAGCGTGTCCACCATCCGCCCGAACGGCAGTTCCTGGTGCGCGTACGCCCCGGTCGTGACCTCCCTCACCCGGTCAGTCAGCTCGGCGAACGAAGGGTCGCCAGAAAGATCGACCCTGATCGGCAGCGTGTTCACGCAGAACCCGATCATCGGCGCGAGTTCAGGCCGCCCCCGGTTCGCGCTCACCGTGCCGACGACGAGGTCGCTCTGCCCGGTATACCTGTGCAGCAGGGCTTGCAGCCCGGCCATCAAGACCACGAACATCGTGGTGCCGCCTTCGCGGGCAGTTGCCCGCATGCCGTCAAGCAGCGAGGAAGGGTACTGCCTGGCGGCCAGTCCGCCAGCCCAGTCTTCGACGACAGGCCTTGGCCGGTCGGCCGGAAACTGCACGGTCTCGAATCCGTCCATGACCTCGCGCCAGTACCTGGCCAGTTCGTCTGGAACCTGGTCACCGAGCCTGGCACGCTCCCAGAGGGCGTAGTCCGCGAACTGCAAGGGAAGCTCATCGAGTCCTGGCTCCTCGCCGCCCGCCTCGGCACGGTAGAGCGCCGCCAGGTCGCGCACCAGGATTCCGGCCGACCAGCCGTCGAAGATCACATGGTGCACGACGACTAGCAGTACCCGGTACTCGTCGCCGAGCCCGATCAGGCTGAAACGTGCCAGCGGCCCGGCCGCGAGGTCGAACGGCCGCGCCGCCTCCGCGTCAAGGAACTCAGCAAGCTCTGCACGTGGCAGGCTAACCCGCGCCACGGGCACCGGTCGCGGCGGATCGACGATCTGGACCGGCTGCCCGCCATCACCCGCGACGAGCCTGGTGCGCAAGGCCTCGTGTCGTCCGGCTAGCGCGGCGACCGCCCGGTCGAGCGCGTCACCGTCAAGCGGCCCGAGTACCGAGATCGCCAGGGGGATGTTGTACATGGCCTGGCCGGGCGCGAACCGGTCGATGAACCAGAGCTGCTCCTGCCCGAACGACAGCGGCAGGTCCGTCAGCTCAGGATCGCGGCGCGCGATTCTCGCCGGGGCCGCGTCCCGGCCCCGGCGCAACCGCGCGGCAAGTGCCGCCCGCTGCTCATCGGTCAGCATCGGCTATCCAAGCAGCCTTTCCAGGTCATCGAGGCTCTCCGGATCCAGGTCTGCGTCGTCGAAGCCGTGCTTGTCGCGCAGCACGGCGGCGAGTTGCCTGGCTGTCGGGTTGAGGAACACGGCGCTGACGTCGAGATCGACAGCTAGCTCGGCATAGAGCCTGGAAATGAGCTGCAGTGCCCGCAGCGAGTCGCCGCCTGCGTCGAAGAAGCTGTCGGCCGTTCCGATATTCTCATTGCCGAGAACGGTTGAGTAAAGGTCGACCAGCATCGTCTCCATCAGTGTCCTCGGCGGTACAGGTTCTGCCCTGCCCGCGACGGACTCGGGCGGCGGGAGGGCGGACTTGTCGACCTTGCCGTTGGTGGTCAGTGGTAGCTCGTCGAGAACGATCAGGTAGCTGGGGATCATGTAGCCGGGCAGCGTCCTCGCCAGATGCGAGCGGAGGTCGGCGACTTGCGGCCGTGAGCCGGCGTCCGCCCTGACATAGCCGGCGAGTTGCTTGCGGCCCGCGTGGTTCGTCGCGGTCACCACAGCCTGGCCGACCTCTGGATGACTGAGCAGGGCGGCCTCGATCTCGCCAAGTTCCACTCGCAGGCCGTTGATCTTAACTTGATGATCGATTCGGCCAGCAAACACCAGCGTGCCGTCCAGCCGGCGCCTGACCAGGTCCCCGGTCTTGTAGAGGCGCCCGCCGGAGCGGAACGGGTCGTCGATGAACTTCTCGGCGGTAAGCTCGGGCCTGTTCAGGTAGCCACGGGCCACTCCAACGCCGCCGACGTGCAGTTCTCCGGTGACGCCCACCGGGACCGGGTTCAAGTGCTCGTCGAGTACGTAAGCCTGATAGTTGGGCTTCGGCCGGCCAATCGGCGGGGGCAGCGGCGTAGCAGGATCGAGCTTCATGAACGTCGAGCCGATCGAGCATTCGGTAGGCCCGTAGCCGTTGTAGATTTCCAGCCCGTCGCGCATCCAGGATCGCAGCAGTTCGCTGGTCAGCTCTTCGCCGGCGGAAAGGAGCGTATGCAGGTCGGGGAAATCCTCTCCCACCAGAAGGCTTAGCACGGCGGGCGGCAGGCAGGCGAAAGTGACCTTGCTGCTGCGGATCAGCGCGGCCAGGCGGGGCGGCGAATGCAGCGTCTCGGCCGGTGCCAGCACCACCTTCGCCCCGGCCAGCAACGGCATGAACATGTCCATTACCGAGACATCGAAGGTGTAGGCGGCGAACGACAGCACAGCACTATTCGGGGTGATATGCCAGGCGCCGATCATTCCCTGCAGGAAGTTGATCGCCTGCCTGTGTTCAACCACGACGCCTTTAGGCTGCCCGGTCGATCCCGACGTGTAGATCACGTAAGCGACGTTCCATGGCCGGGCACGTACGTGAGCGTGCTCGCTGACTGCCGGCGCGGGCAGGTGGCCGTCGCCGAGCAAGAGCAAGGAGGCGCTGGTCGCTGGCAGGCTGGCCGCGCTCTCCTCGTCCGCGACGACCACGCACATGCCGGTGTCACCGATCATGTAGCCGAGTCGCTCACTAGGCAGGCCCGGATCGAGCGGCACGTACCCGCCTCCCGCCTTCCAGATGCCAAGCAACGTCGCGAGACGGGTGATGCCAGTCCGCATGCAGACGCCCACCAGGGTCTCTGAACCCACCCCGAGATCGCGTAGCCGCGCGGCGATCCGTTCGGCTCGGTTGTCAAGCTCGGCATAGCTGACCCGCTCGCCATCGAACTCGGCAGCGATCGCAGCTGGCGCCCGTGCGACCTGCTCTTCGAAGCCGTCGTGGATGCAGATCTGGGGAAACTCTCGCGCGGTGTCGTTCCACTCGGTGATTTCCCTGTGCAGTTCGGCGTCGGTGAGCACCGGCAAGTCCGTCAGCCCCGTAGCCGGGTCAGCGGCGGCGGCACGCAGTAGCACCTGGAGGTGGCCGAGCAGGCGCTGGATCGTGGCCTGGTCGAACAAGGCAGGCGGATAGGTGGCGCTGATCCGCAGGCCGTCTTCGCCGGGCCAGGCATCGATGCCAAGGTCATAGCGACTGGCGTGAACCTCGGCCGGCTGGGCGGCGAAAGTCACCCCTGCCGAGGTCACCTGGGTGGCCGGCTCATGCCACCCGAACCAGGTCTGGAATACCGGGAACCGGCCAGTATCCCGCTCGATTTCCAGCAGTTCAACGATCCGCGCGAACGGCAATTCCTGATGAGCGGACGCGTCTGCGACGGCTCGCCTGACCTGGGCAGTCACGTCGAAAAATGAACTGTCAGTGGCTAGTTCTACTCTGATCGGCAGAACGTTCTCCAGGTAGCCGATCTGATCCGGCCGATCCCTGACCGGGGAGGTAGTGCCGATGATCAGGTCGGTCTGCCCGGTGTAGCGGTAAAGCAGCACGAACAACGCTGAGAGGAGGTCTGCCGAGCAGACGTCGGCATCGATAGTGACGGTCTCGACCGCGCCGTCGTGGCTGGCGAGCAGCGGTCGCTGCCGGTCGGCCGGGAACCGGGACACGGGGAATCCAGCCAGCGCCCCGAGCCAGTAGTCCTCCGCAGCAGGAATGCCAGACGTGCCACCGCTGGCTGGGGCGGTGCTGGCTGGGGTGGTGCTGGCTGGGGTGGTGCTGGCTGGGGCGGCGGTTGCGGGGCGGGTTGGCGCGGCGAATGGGCGGCCGGTTGCTTCGGCGGCGTAGAGGGCGGCGAGGTCGCGTAGGAGTACGCCGAGCGAACCGTCGTCGAACGCGACCTGGTGCACGACGACTACGAGTTCGTGCTCCTCCGGCCCGACTCTGACCAGGTGTGCGCGCATCGGCCAGTCGGCGGCCAGGCGGAACGGCCGCGCGGCCTCGGCGATGGCGAGATCGCGTACGTGGCCTTGCTTCGCGTCGGACAGGGCGAGCTTGACCGGGCCAGGAGGATCAATGATCGCTGTCGGCCTGCCGTCGGGTGCGGCGGGCATGCGTGTGCGCAGCGCCGGGTGCCTGGCCACGAGGGCGTCGAGCGCACGGCGGAGGGCGGCCAAGTCGAGCCGGCCGCGCAGACTGAGCTGCCACGCGAGGTTATGGGCCGCGAGGCCGTGGTGGAACTCGTCGATGAACCACAGTTGCTGCTGATTCGCGGTAAGGGCGGTCGCGCTTTCCGCGTTCATGTTCTTGGCGTTCAAGGCGCTATCCGTTCTGCTGCGGCTCTGCGGGGACTTCCTTGCGGTGCCCTCTGCCAGCGCACGTGGTCCAGCGAACAGCATCGCTGGCTCGCTGATGCTGTTCCTGGCCGGTCGGGAACGACAACGATGGCCCGGAGATGCTGTTCCGACAGCATCAGAGTTCCACTGATGCTGTCGGACCTGGCCTGGCAACGACAACAACTGGCCAGCGATGTTGTAACCGGGGAACCGTCCCGGCGCCGGCCTTTGCGGGGGGCCAGCGACGCGGCGGCTGATTCCCCGGCGGGCACCGGCGGGGGAGCCGACGGTGGAGCCGGCGGGGGAGTCGGCGGGGGAGTCGGCGCGGGCACCGGCGGGGGAGCCGGCAGGGCTATGTCCACGTGGCTATCCGTTCTGCTGCGGTCCTGTCGGCATTTCCTTGAGCCGGAAAACGGGGGAGAAGGTCAGCCAGGCCATGGGCAGCGTCAGCGCGATCACCGAGATCACCATTGCATGCCGCAGGCCCACGGTGCTGCCGAGCACTCCCGCAAGGAACGCGCCGACCGGGAGGGCGCCGAAAAGCATCATCCGGTAGGTGGCGTTCATCCTGGCCAGCAGCCGGTTTGGAGTAAGCACCTGCCGGAGCGTGATCGTGTTCACGTTCCACATGGAGATGCCGAACCCGTGCCCGAACCAGGCGGCGACGAGAAAAACCATCGACAAGTAGCTGGCGTTGCGCGGGATCAGCAGCAGGATCGGTGACGCACAGACCAGGATGATCGCCAGGCCCATCATCTTGGACATGCCGAGCGCCCGCTGCACCCGAGCCGCGAGCAGTGACCCGAACAGCGCCCCGGCGGCGAGGGCACCGATCGCCACGCCGAGCCGGTCGGGGCTCAGGTGCAGCACCCGCACGCCATACAACGCGAACATCGTGGAGACCGCGCCGAAGCCGACGTTGAGCACGGCCGACTGGCCGAGCAGGATCCTGAGCAATTTCGTGCCGTAGACGGCGCGGAAGCCCTCGGCGAGCGATTGCCTGATCGAAGCTCGCTCGGCGGGATGCTCGGGCGCTGGCTCGCGCTTCCTGATCGCGATGATCCCGCCGGCCGAGAACAGGTAAGACACCGCGTCAACCGACAGCGTGATCGGCGCGGTGATAAGCCCGACGATCAGCCCGGCAAGCCCCGGCCCCGCGATGCCCGCGAACGCGGTGCTGGCCTGCAGCTTGCTGTTGCTTTCCGTGAGGTGGTCGCGGTCGACGAGGAAGGGGACGTAGGAAAGTGCTCCGACATCGAAGATCACGGTCAGGCCCCCCGACAGCGTGATCACGACATACAGCAAGCCGATGGACAGGTACCCGGTCACGGACGAGAGCGGCACCAGTCCGATCAGCACCACGTTCCCGAACGCGCACATGATCATGATCGGCCGCCGCCGGCGGCGGTCAAGCCAGACTCCGGCGAAGATCGCGACGACGATCACCGGGACGAATTTCAGCGCGTTGAGCACGCCGACCTGGAACGCGGTCGCGTGCAGTGTAATGATCGCGACCAGCGGCATCGTGAACTGCGTGACCTGACTGCCGACCTGGGAGATCGTTTCCCCTGTGAACAGCCGCGCGAAGTCCGGATTGCCGAGCACGCCGCCTGACCCGGCGGCGGTTGGCCCGCGTGTCGTCCGGGCGGGGGCCGGGACGGGATGTGGTGACATCGTTACTGGCCCCCTGTGAGCTGATCGGCGTAACGGTCGAAGATCTGCTGGCGGCGCGGCTTGAATTGGGACGTCAGCAAGCCGTTCTCGATGCTGAACCGCTGTGTGGCGACGACGAGTTCCTTGATCTGCTCGTCACGAGTGAAGGCGGCATTGGCCTCGGCCAAACGCCGGCGGATTGCCTCGGCATCCGGAGAATCGCTCGCGGGCGAGACAACGGCGACAAGGTAGGTCTGGGCCGGGCAGAAGATCACGGCCTCCTCGATGGCCGGGCTCGCCTTGAGGAACTCTTCGATCGGCCTGACGATGACCTTCTTGCCGTTGTCGAGCACTATCACGTCGTCGGAACGGCCCCTGATGAACAAGAACCCGTCCTCGTCCAGGTAGCCAAGATCACCCGTGCGGACCGTGCCGTCCGGCGCGAACACCCGCTCTGACTCGCCGGGAGCCGCGTACTCATAGCGCCAGTTGACCGGATGGTCGCTGTGTACGCTGACCACGCCGTCGGCGTCGAGGAGCACCTTCTTGCCAGGCAGAACCTTCCCGACACTGCCCTCCCGGTGGGCGCCAGGACAGTTCTTCGCCACGATGCAGGTCTCGTTCAGGCCGTAACCCTCGTAGATCGGCAGGCCGAGATCCGTAAAGAACCGCAGCACCGACTGGCGGGCAGGGGCCGATCCGGTCCACAGGTACCTGATCTGGTCACCGAACAAGGTATCGGTCGCCGCACGCAGGCTGGCGGGGTCAGGTGCGCGAGTTTCCAGGTGCTTCTTGGCTGTCTCGTAAAAGGCGGGGACACCCATGATTACCGTCGGCCGCGTGCGCCGCATCGTCGCGAACGCGGCCTCGTAACTGCTGATCGTGACGTCGTGGCCGAACGCGAGGGCCGAGTACACCCAGTAGCGCTGCTGCAGGAGGGACAGCGGCAGGAAAACGAAGATGTTGTCCGCCGGCCCGTGCGCGAACATTTCCTGCACGGCGCTGACCGACGCGTCGATGCTGCCGACCGTCGCCGCGAGGCCCTTCGGCTCGCCGGTGCTGCCTGAGGTGAACTTGATCGTGGTCGTGTCGGCCGGGCAGTACTCGATGGGCGGGAGGCGGCACGCGGGATTGGCGGCTGCGATCAGCCGGGCGACATCGGTGACCGGGCGGATCCTTTCCT
>DATJLT010000096.1:0-7077 GCA_035509195.1 Streptosporangiaceae bacterium
CTCAAGGAATTCGACCATCGGTCCCTTCCTAGAAACCCAGGTAGTGGCGCCGGAGCGCCTCGTCGGCGGCCAGCTGCCCGGCCGGGGCCGTCGCGACGACCGTTCCGAGGTTGAGCACGACCCCGGTGTCCGCGATCGCGAGCGCGCTCCGCGCGTTCTGCTCGACCAGGACGATCGTCAGGCCGATCTCGTCCTTGAGCTGCTTGATCAGGTCGAGTACCTCGCGCACGATCTTGGGGGCCAGCCCGAGCGAAGGCTCGTCGAGAAGCAGCACCCGGGGCCGCGTAGCCAGCGCCCGTGCGATGACCAGCATCTGGCGCTCGCCGCCTGACAGGGTGCTTGCTGGCAGATTCTTGCGCTTGGAAAGAACAGCGAACCGTTCGTAAATGTCGGCGAGTGCGGCGGCACGGTCGGAGCGGCGCCGCAGCAGCAGCCCGAGCTGGAGGTTCTCGGCGACGGTGAGCTCGGTGATCACGCCCTGGCCCTCCGGCACGTGCGCGACGCCTGCCCGGCTGACCTCCTCTGGGCGACGACCTGACAGCTCGGCATCATCGAGTTTCACCTGGCCCTGCGAGAGCCTGAGCGAGCCGTCGATCGCGCGGAGCAGCGTCGTCTTCCCGGCGCCGTTCGCGCCGAGCACGGCCGTGATCGTCCCCGCCTCGGCCGTCACCGTCACGTCCCTGAGCACGGGCGCGCCGCCGTAGCCGGCCGTCACCCCGCGTACTTCCAGGGTGGCGTTACTCATGAAGCACTCCCAGGTAGGCCTCGGTGACCTGCGGGTTTTCCTGAACCTCAGCGGGCGTGCCCGCGGCGATCAGCACGCCGAAGTCGAGCACGAAGATGTGATCGCACACCGACATCATCAGGTCCATGCGGTGCTCGATCACGAGCACGCCCGCCTCCTTCGCCAGCTCGGCGATGAGTTCGCCGAGTTCGGGGAGCTCGTCTTCGGCGAGGCCGCTGGCCGGCTCATCGAGCAGCAGCATCCTGGGCTCCGCGACCATGGCCCTGGCCAGCGCGACCCGTTTCCTCGAGCCGTGCGGCAGCGTCTCGGGCATCCGGTCGGCAAGGCCGGCGGCTCCTACCCGGTCGAGCGCTGCCATCGCCCGCTCGCGCAGGCGGCGCTCGTCCCTGTCGGACCTCGGCAGCCCTGCCAGCGCGGACCAGAACCCGGCCTTGGCCTGGACCGTCGCCCCTGTCATGACGTTCTCGGCGACCGTCAGGCCCTTGAACAGGCCGACAGCTTGCAGGGTGCGGGCGATGCCGAGCCTGGAGAGCTGGTCGGGACGGACGCCGCGCAGGTACTTGCCGTCGAAGGTGATCTCGCCTGCCTGCGGCCTGACGAACCCGCAGACCGCGTTGAGCAGCGTGGTCTTCCCCGCGCCGTTCGGGCCGATGATGCCGGTCACCGTGCGCGGCCTGGCCACGAGCGACACGTTGTCGAGGGCGGTCAGGCTACCGAACTTGACGACCAGACCACTGACCTCCAGCGAACCAGAACTCACCGGCGACCCATCCCGAACGTCTTTGCGCTGTGTGTCTTTGCACTGCGTGTCTTTGCACTGTGGATGCTAAAACTTTGAACGACACGATCCACTGCGGCGTTCGACCCGTGCAACTTCAGCGCCCCATTGTGGCTGAACCGTAACCAAACAGTCGCTACGAGCTGCACCCTTCGCGAAAAAGCACAGTTCTTCACGTCAGGCGGGCGACTAGCGACGCCAGATTTTAGCGCCCAAGCATATCGCTACGAATCCTCATACGTACGACCTCAATTCCGGCGCGGCCCGCCCCGCTCCCAGCCAAACCCGGGCCAAGCCCGGCCCCCGCCGGGCCAAGCCCCGCCCCGCCCGGCCAAGCCCCGCCCCGCCCGGCCCCGGCCGGTCACCCACAAACCCCGGATTGAGGGCAGCACACACCCCCAAACCCCGGATTGAGGGCCGGAAGACGATCAGGAGGGCCGGTTTGATGGGTGCGCGCACCACCAAACCTGGGTTTGATGGGTCAGCCGTCAGCCCTGGCGGGCCCGCTGTACTGGGGGGATCTAGTGCGGGATGGCCTTGACGGCGGTCAAGGTGGCGAGGACGTTGTGGCAGTCGAACGCGTCGGTGTCTTTCGTGATCTGCTGATCGAGTGCCCACTGCCCGGAGTAGGTGAGGAAGTCGCGCAGCGTGTTGTATGGCTTGAGCAGTTCCCATAGCGGGCTGCCGTCCTGCTGGAACGCCTGGTACAGGCCGCGCATGAAAACGCCGATGCCGCTGCGGTAGTCGTCAGGGTCACGGCCGAAGACGCCTTTGCCTGGCGGGTAGTACGCTTGCGGCATCCGGCCCTGGAAAAGTACCGACATATAGCCGTTTACCAGAGCCTTCATGAGGCTGGCGACGGGCCGCGCGGGATCGTTTTCCGGTGCGACCGTGAGGTACGTCCCTAGCCCGTTGAGCACAAGCCCGATGTCGCCGCCCCAGGTGCACTCCTCGTAGAACTCGTAGACCTCGTCGTAATTGCCATTGCGGACGGCGTACCGGCTGACCCGCTCACGAACGACCAGCCCGTCCTCGGCTCTTTTGCCTGCGGCCTTGAGCAGGCCGGGGACTCCGCCGGGGAGCAGATGGTCCTTGTTCTTGCCGAACCAGGCCCACAGGAAGCCGAACTGGTCCTTCAGTTGCACGCCGGCCGCAGGTACGGCCTGATTTTTCCGGCTGGCCTGCTCAAGCCGGGCGGTGAGCAGCAAGTAAAGCGCGTTCATCACGGTCAGCTGGAACGGGCCGCCCCAGGACCACTTGGGAGCAAGCGGCCAGGACGGATTACTGTCATTGTTGCCCTCGGCCGGACCGTGCCAGGCACTTCCCTCGCGCCGGTTGGAGAAGATGTCGTACTGCCAGGTACCGTGCAGGCCGCTGCCAGGGCCGTTGTCGAACAGCGGCGCTACCCAGCCGTCCACAGGCGTCGGTTTCGGATTCCAGTCCTTCATGTTCTCGCGGTTGGTGTATCCGTTGGGCGCACCGAGATGGACGCCGTCCCCGAGACCCTGGTCGACGATCGTCCAGCAGGTCCTGGCCACGTCGGCGAACGGGGTGGCGCAACTGCCGAATACCTCGGAGTACGAAGAGTTCCACGCCTTCGCCGAGGCGATCGCCCACCAGGCCCAGTCGTCGTACCAGGTGTTGACCGTCTCTTTCTGATCGTGCATTTCGCGGAACCAGTAATACTTTTGCAGGACCGTGTTCACCGCGGCAGAGGGATCGTCAGGCTTAAAGACCAGCAGGTAGTCGGTGATAGTGTCGAAACAGTTACCGCACCACCAGAAATTGTCGAAGTTGTTTTTGGGGTTCTTCTTGTCGATGACGTAGTACGTCATGAGCTTCTTGAACCACTCGCTCGCGCTGTCCTCAACTGCTTGCATATCGAGGTCGGGCACCGGGACACCTCCAGGTTAGGTAGCTCTGCTGATCCTGCGGCTCATGAGGCTCCGGCCGAGACCAGCCTTACCCGGCTGTTGCCCGCGTCGTATACGAGCAGCCCGTGACCGTCAACCGCGACCCCTTCTGGCGAGGAAAGCTCGGCCTTGACCGCCGCGCCGCCGTCCCCGGCGAAGCCTTTCCACGACGGCGAGTACGCACCGCCTCCGGCGACCGTGTAAATGTCGCCAGCGGTCATCTTCACGCCATAGAAGGTGCCAGAGCGCTCTGCCACGACCCTGATCCTGTTGTTGGACCCGTCGGCGATAACCAGGTTGCCAGTGCCGTCCACGGCTACCATGTCGCCGTCGCCGAGCAGTGCCTTCGTGGCGGGACCGCCGTCGCCAGAGAACCCGCCGATGCCCTCTGGGCTGCCAGCGACCGAGTAAAGGCGGCCGGGGCGCATGGCGATGCCATAGAACTTGCCTGCCTTGACAGCGAGGACCGCGACGTTGCCGAAACCCTGCCCGATCACGATGTTGCCCGCGTGGTCAAAGGCGATCGCGTTGGGCACGAAGATGACGCCGCCAACCGCGCTCTCCGAGAGCGTGTAAATGTAGCCCGCGGTCATCTTCTGGCCGTAGAACGTCCCTGTCTTCTCCGCGACGACGGCGAGGTTCGTGTCGTTGCTTGAGAGGACGACGTTGCCGTTGCTGTCGACCGCGAGGCCGCCTGGGCCAAGCGACGCGCGCAGCGCAGGCACCCCGTCGGCCGGCTCGTTGCCACCGCCGGCGATCGTGTAGATGTACCCGGCTGTCATGTGCTTGCCGTAAAACTTCCCTGTCCGCGCGGCGATCACCCGAACCCGCACGCCATCGGAGATCAGGACGTTCCCGTACTTGTCAGCCGCGACCGCGGCGACAATGTACAGCCTGGCCTTCACCCCAAGCCCGCCGTCGCCTGAGAATCCCGCCGCGCCCGTGCCTGCGATCGTGTAAATATGCCCCGCCGTCATACGGCGCCCGTAATACAGGCCGGTGACAGGAGGGACAACCCTCACGCGGTAGTTGCCGCTGTCGGCCAGCACGACGCTGCCGCCCTGGCCTACGGCGACGAGGTTGCTCCACGTGTTCTGCTCAGGCCGGATCTGAGCACTGGTGGCCAGGCTTCCGGCGCCCGAGTAGGAGACCAAGCCGTTACCCGCGACCGCGTAGAGGTGCCCAGAGGTCAGTTTCCTGCCGTAGAAGCCGGCGGTTCTGGCCGGCAGCGCAAGCACCCGGTTGTCGTCCTGGTCCGCGATGAGCAGGTTGCCTGAACTGTCGAACGCCAGCCCTCCCGGCGATCGCAGCGCCGCCCGTCCTGCCGGACCGCCGATGCCAGAATAGGCTGACTTGCCGTTGCCCGCGATCGAGTAAATGTCCCCCGCGGTCAGGTGCTGGCCGTAACGGTCGCCGCCGGACTCCGCGACCAGCCGCACCCTGTGGTCCTGGGTATCGGCGATCGCGACGTCGCCAGCGCGGTCGACGGCCAGTCCCTCAGGCGTGTTCAGCACGGCACTGGTCGCCGGGCCCCCGTCGCCCAGACCGCCGCTGCCGCCGCCGGCGATCGTGTAAATGTACCCGGCGGTCATGGCGCGCCCGTAGAACCTGCCGGTCGCCGCTGCCACGACCCTGATCCTGTTATTTCCCGCATCGGCTATCAGCACGTTGCCGTGGGCGTCAACCGCCAGGGCGAGCACGTACTGCCCGAGGATCGCGTCCAGCGCGGGCCCGCCGTCGCCGCCGAACCCTGGATCGCAGCTCTTGCTGCCTGAGCAGTTCTTGCCAGCCAGCGGATAGAAGCGGCCCGGCTTCATCGCCTGCCCGTAGAACGTGCCCTTGGAACCGGCCAGTACCCATAGGAGACTGGAGGTGGGAAAACCGCCGAAGTCGTTGCCGGTGCTTACCAGCAGGTTCCCGTGCTGGTCGATGGCGACCGCCTGGGCTAAATAGTCCACGTTGTGAACGACGACATTTATTTCGTAAGTATGCCCTGCTTGCATTTTCACGCCGTAGAAGACGCCGTTTCTGGCCGCGATCACGTGCAGAACATCGCCACTGACGCTGATCAGGTTTCCCGCATGGTCGAAAACGAAGCTGCAAGAAACGGGTACCGCGCCCGCAGGACCAGCGCCGAACGCGGTGCTGAGCACGCCATTGCTGACGTCGAGCCTGCGGACCAGGCCGTCGGACCGGTCGGAGACATCAACGGACTGCCCTGTCGCCGTTACCCCGCACGGCTCGTCCACGGCGACAGAGGTCCCTGCCGCGGGCCCGCCTGGACCGCCGGCGACCGTTCTGATCAGCCAGGGCCGCACACCGGCCGGGGCGGCCTGGGCGGCCGCGGCCGGCCCGGCCGCAGCGACCGACCCGGCTGCCAGGCCGAAGGCAGCGACCGCCGTCAAGAGCCTCGCCAAGCCGGTCATCCCGATCACCCACTTCAGCACGGGGTCAGCGTCCTGCTTCAGGGACGCGCGGATACGCCGCGTGGTTTACCTCGGAGCGCGCTAAGGGCCTGCCTCGACGTTAATGGTGAGGCTCTGCTTCACCGAGGTTGGCTTCGGGGTCGCTGAGTCGGTTGCCTTGAGCGTGAAGCTGAAGGTACCGAACGTCGTCGGAGATCCCTCGATGTAGCCGTCCGACTCGAGGGAGAGCCCTGGCGGGAGCTTGCCCTTCGACATCGTCCACGTGTAGGGGGCGACGCCGCCGACAGCGCTGAGGCTCTCGTAGTAGAAGTAGTTCTCGGTGGCTGGGTCAAGCTGGGTCGAGGTCACCGACAGCGGGGAGCCAGGCTCGATCGTCAGCGTGATCCGCAGCTTGGCCGTGACCGGGTGTGCCGCCGAGTCGGTGACCGCGACGGTAAAGGACTGCGCGCCCTTACCCGTCGGCGTGCCAGAGATTTCCCCTGACGAGCCGAGATACAGCCCGGCCGGCAGCGACCCCGATGCGACCGTCCAGTAGTAGGGCGCGGTCCCGCCGGTCGCCATCAGGGTGGTCAGGTAAGGAATTCCCTGAGTAGCGAGGGGCAGCGCCGGCTTGGTGACGGCGAGCGGCGGGTTCTTGGCGATCGTGATCGTGATCGGAACCGTCGCTGTCTCATGGGCTGGCTTGGTCGAGTCGGTCACCTTGATCGTCAGGGCGAACTTGCCGCGCCTCGTCGGCGTGCCGGTGATCATGCCACTGACCTTGTCGAGAGTGAGGCCGGGCGGTAGCTTGCCCGACTTCACCGACCAGGTATACGGCGCCCGGCCGCCCGAGTAGCCGAGGCCCGCCGTATAAGGCACGCTCACGGCGCCCGCGACCGGTGTCTGCTTCCTGACGGTGAGCTTCGGCACGGCCGCGACCTTGACCGTGACAGTGACCGTGACCTGCTGTGCCGGTGAAGAACTGTCGGTGACCGACACCTTGATCGGGAACGTGCCCTTCTTGGTCGGGGTGCCGATGATCGCGCCGCTGAACGAGTCGAAGCTGAGCCCGGCGGGAAGCGTGCCGGAGACCTGGCTGTAGGTGTACGGTGCCTGGCCTCCCGATGGCGTGACGTTGGCCGTGTAGTACGAACCGACCGTTGCCGCAGGGACCGTCTTAGACACGGTCAGCCTGGCCTTCGCGATCGTGATCGCGAAGGTCCGAGTGGCCTGATT
>DATJLT010000097.1:0-6322 GCA_035509195.1 Streptosporangiaceae bacterium
GGCGACTTCGCCGCCGAGTACGGCTCATCGAAGTGCCTGGTCAAGCTGGGCTGCTGGGGTCCGGTCGTCAAGTGCAACGTGCCCAAGCGCGGCTGGATCAACGGCGTAGGCGGCTGCCCGAACGTGGGCGGCATCTGCATCGCCTGCACGATGCCTGGCTTCCCTGACAAGTTCATGCCGTTCATGGACGAGCCGCCGGGATCGCGGGTTTCCACGACGGCAAGCACTCTTTACGGAACAGTGATCCGCACGCTCAGGGGTTTCACGTCAAGGACTGCCGACGAAGAGCCCAAGTGGCGCAAGAAGGGCAATGAACTCCTCACCGGCTACCAGAAGACGTGGTGAAAGGACAACAGCAATGACGACAGCCGAGGACACCGGCGTAGTCGAGATGGCCTGGGATCCGATTACCAGGATCGTGGGCAGTCTGGGAATTTACACGAAGATTGACTTCAAGCAAAAGCAAGTCATCGAATGTCACAGCACCTCGTCGATCTTCCGTGGTTACAGCATTTTCATGAAGGGCAAGGACCCGCGCGACGCGCACTTCATCACCAGCCGTATCTGCGGTATCTGCGGCGACAATCACGCCACCTGCTCGGTCTACAACCAGAACATGGCATACGGTGTAAGGCCGCCCCACCTCGGCGAGTGGATCATCAACCTGGGCGAGTCTGCCGAGTACATGTTCGACCACAACATCTTCCAGGAGAACCTGGTCGGGGTCGACTTCTGCGCCCGCATGGTCGGCGAGACCAACCCTGGCGTGCTCGAGCTCGCGAACCGGACGGAAGCGCCGCACGCCGCCGACCACGGCTACAAGTACATCGGCGACATCATGCGCTCGCTCAACCCGCTTGAGGGCGAGTTCTACCGCGAGGCGCTCCAGGTCAGCCGGTCAACCAGGGAGATGTTCTGCCTGATGGAGGGCAGGCACGTCCACCCGAGCACGCTTTACCCTGGCGGCGTCGGCACCACGGCGACCGTGCAGCTCTTCACCGACTACCTGACCAGGCTGATGCGCTACGTCGAGTTCATGAAGCGCGTCGTCCCGATGCACGACGACCTGTTCGACTTCTTCTACGAGGCACTTCCCGGCTACGAGGAAGTCGGCAGGCGCCGGGCTGACATGGTCTGCTGGGGCAGCCTGAACGACCCCGAGTTCTGCGACTTCAAGTACGAGAACATGAGCAACTGGGGCAGGAAGATGTTCGTCACCCCCGGCGTCATCAGGGACGGCGAACTGCTCACCAACGACCTCGTCGACATCAACCTCGGCATCAGGATCCTGCTCGGTTCCTCTTACTACGAGGACTGGGAAGACCAGGAGATGTTCGTCACCCGCGACCCGCTAGGTAACCCGGTGGACCGCAGGCATCCGTGGAACCAGCACACGATCCCGCGCCCGGCCAAGCGCGACTTCGACTCCAAGTACTCCTGGGTCATGTCGCCTCGCTGGTTCGACGGCAAGGACTACCTGGCCTGCGACACAGGCGGCGGCCCGATCGCCCGGCTCTGGGCGACGGCGATGGGCCAGCTCGTTGACTTCGGCTACGTCAAGTCCACAGGCAACAGCGTGCTCATCAACCTGCCCAAGACGGTCAGCAAGCCCGAGGTCACGTTCGAGTGGAAGATCCCGCGCGACAAGCAGGGCCGTCCGCTGTCGAACGCGATAGAAAGGGACCGCGCCCGCACCTACTTCCAGGCGTACGCCGCCGCCTGCGCGCTGTACTTCACGGAGAAGGCGCTGGCCGAGATCAGGGCAGGCCGCACCAAGACCTGGGAGCCGTTCTCCGTACCTGAGGAGGCCAATAGCTGCGGCTTCACCGAGGCCGTCCGTGGCGTACTCAGTCACCACATGGTGATTCGCGGCGGCAAGATCGCGAACTATCACCCCTACCCGCCGACGCCGTGGAACGCCAGCGTGCGCGACAGCTACGGCACGCCAGGACCTTACGAGGACGCGGTGCAGAACACGCCGATCTTCGAGGAGAACCCGCCTGACCGGTTCAAGGGCATCGACATCATGCGGGCCGTCCGCAGCTTCGATCCTTGCCTGCCATGCGGCGTGCACATGTATCTCGGCAATGGGAAGGTACTTGAGAAGGTGCACTCCCCCATGTCAGCCATCCTGTCTACCTGACCTGGCCTGCTGACAGGGCAGACTCGACAAGAAGACGGCCTGTGGCCGGGCCCGGCGGAGCGGCCCGGCCACGGGCACTTTCTCCCCGGCGATCGGAACCCCTTATGACCAGTGTGCGAGGAGTAGGAGAGCAGGTAGAAGAACTGCTCGCCGCGCTCAGGACCGGCGGCGGCAACGGCCAGGCCGCGCTGGCCGATGAGCTGGTCAGATTGCTGGTCGGCCTGTACGGCGACGGGCTGGCCAGGATCGTTGAGCTCCTCGGCCAAGAAGGCGCGCACGGGCAGGCGGTTCTCGGCAAGCTCACCGAGGACCCGCTCGTCGAGAGCCTGCTCCTGCTGCACGACCTGCACCCGCTCGACGCCGACGCCCGGATACAGCGCGCGCTCGACCAGGTGAGGCCCTACCTCGGCTCACACGCCGGCGGGGTCGTCTACCTGGGCGTGGCCGACGGCGTCGCCCGACTGCGGCTCGAGGGAAGCTGCCACGGCTGCCCCTCCTCGACGGTCACCGTCCGCCTGGCCATCGAGGGGGCAGTGCTCGACGCGGCCCCCGAGGTGAGCGAGGTCGTCGTCGAGGGAATGACCGCACCGCCTGAACCCAAACTGCTTCAGATCGGCAGGCGGCCAATGGACACCAAGCAGGCAGACAATGGCGGCTGGGTGACGTTGCCGAACATCGGCCCGCCAAGTTCCCGGCCGGTCACGGCGTCAGCCGGCGGCGCTACCGTGCTGGTGTGCGCGGTGCGCGGCACGCTTTACGCCTACCGTGACGCCTGTGCCTCCTGTGGTTCCTCGCTGGCCGACGGGTTGCTCGAACGCGAGCAGCTCACCTGCCCGGCCTGCGGTACCAGGTACAACGTGCGCCTAGCCGGCCAGGGGATCGACGACGAGGCAATGCGGCTCGACCCGCTGCCTTTGCTGGCTGACAGCCTCGGCGTGCGGGTAGCCCTGCCGCGGCCAGAGGCGGTAGCCGGATGAGCGGCAGCACGGGTTTGCGCCGTTTTGTCGGCAGTCAGCCAGCGCCTGACCCGGCGCCCCCCGCTGCCGAAGAGGCGCCGGAGAAGTGCGAGTTCTGCGCGACCGCGGTCCCGGCCGAGCACGGGCACGTCGCCGACCTCGAGCACTCCAGCCTGATCTGCGCGTGCCGGGCGTGCTACCTGCTGTTCACGCACGGCCAGGCGGGCCGCGGCAGGTACAAGTCGGTGCCCGACAGGTACCTGGCCGATCCCGCTCGCCCGCTCTCAATGGCAGACTGGGACGCGCTCGAGATCCCTGTCGGGCTGGCCTTCTTCCTCAGCGACTCCCGCCAGGGACACGTCACCGGGTTCTACCCGAGCCCGGCGGGCGCGACCGAGTGCCAGCTCGATCTTCAGTTCTGGGCCAAACTCTCCGCCGGGCATCCCCTGCTCTCCGAGGCGGCGCCAGATGTGGAAGCCGTGCTCCTTTCCCGGTCAGAGTCGGTCGTTGAATATTTTGTCGTGCCTATTGATGTTTGTTATGAGCTCGCCGGGCGGATGCGGCTCTACTGGCGAGGGTTCGACGGGGGCGAGCAGGCTCGGGCCAGCATCACCGCGTTCCTCTCAGACGTCAGGCAGCGGGCGCGCGTACTCGACCGGGGGGCCTGAACGTGGCCGAACTGGTCTTTGACTGCATCGGCGTGCAACCGGACAAGTTCGCGGTCGTGCCGTCAATGTCGTTCGTGCTGCGCATCGCAGAGACCACCGGACAGCCCATCGACGCGATCGCCTTGCGCTGCCAGATCAGGATCGAGCCTGCCAAGCGCAAGTACACCGCGGCGGAAGCCGAGCGGCTCAACGATCTCTTCGGCGACACCGCCAGGTGGTCGGAGACGCTGAAGCCCATGCAGTTCACGACCGTCTCCACGATGGTGCCTGGCTTCGCCGGGAGCACCGAGGTCAGCCTGCCCGTGCCGTTCACCTACGACCTGGAGATCGGCTCGACGCGGTACTTCACCGGGCTCGAGTCGGGCGAGATCCCGCTGCTCCTGCTGTTCAGCGGAACCGTCTTCGCCAACGCGGACGGACGGCTCCAGATCGAGCAAGTGCCCTGGAGCAAGGAGGCACACTACCGGCTGCCGCTCACCGTGTGGCGGGAGGCGATCAACGTCCACTTTCCCGAGAGCGCCTGGATCAAGATGAGCAGTTCGACGCTCGCTGACCTGCTTGAGTTCAAGTCGTCGCGGGCGCTGCCGACCTGGGACGCGACGATGAGCGCGCTGCTCGAACTGGCCGATGACCAGGGGAGGCGCGATGACAACTGACGATCTCGACCAGGCACGCAAGGTCGCCGATGCCGTGCTCTACGAGGGCTACCTGCTTTACCCCTACCACCAGGCCTCGCAGAAGAACCAGGCCAGGTTCCAGTTCGGCGTGCTCATGCCGGCCGCCTACGCGGCCGCCGACCCGTCAGAACCTTCTGCGAGCCAGACCCAGTGCCTGGTCGAGTGCGGCGACGACGCCCGCGTCGAGGTCGGGCTGAGGTTCCTTCAGGCGCAGCACCGCCAGGTCAGGCAGTCGCTCGGCGACGGGTCGGTTCGAGACGTTGACTCGCTTGTCGTGGCGGGGACCGAGTACACAAGCTGGGACGAGGCGGTGCCCCGGGAGGAACTGGTCCGCGCGGGCGTATCCGAGTTGCTGGCGGGCGAGTTCAGCGTTCCCTTCAGCGTCGGGCCAGAGGAGACCACGACCGAGATCGACCCCGCGGCCGGCTTCATCACCAGGACGGCTCAGGCGGTTTACGGGATCATCAGGATCGGGGCGAGACGCGTCGCCGGCCCGTTCGGTGCGCTGCGGCTCACCGTGCGGATCGAGAACCTGACCTCGCCTGGCGCTGCCCTCCGGGGACGAGATGACGCGCTCGCGCACGCGCTGATCGCCGCGCACACCTTGATCCGGGTGCCGGGCGGCACGTTTATCTCGATGACCGACCCGCCGGAGTGGGCCGCCGCCGAGGTCGCGGCCTGCGTCAACCTCGGCACCTGGCCGGTGCTCGCCGGGCCGCCGCAATGCCGTGACCTGATGCTGTCCTCGCCCGTGATCTTGTACGACCACGCCGAGGTGGCGCCGGAGAGCCAGGGCGACCTGTTCGACGCAACAGAGATCGACGAGATCCTGACCTTGCGGACGCTCGCGCTCACCGATGCGGAGAAGCAGGCGGCGCGGGCCACCGACCCTCGGGCCAGTGAGCTGATGGACCGGCTTGAAGGAATGCCGCCCGAGTTGTTCGACAAGCTGCACGGGGCGATCAGGTACCTCAACGCCGTTCCCGCTCAGGCCTCGCCGGCCGCCGTCACCGACCGGCCTGACGTGCCTTGGTGGGACCCTGGCTCCGATACCAGCGTGTCGCCGGAGACCGATCATGTGATCGTCAACGGGGTGGCTGTGGCTCGCGGGAGCAAGGTGATCATGCGCCCAGGCTCGCGGCGCGCCGACGCGCAGGACCTGTTCCTCGCCGGGCGGGCCGCGACCGTGGAGGCCGTGCTTTTCGACGTCGATGACCAGGTGCACGTCGCGGTCACCCCGGACGACGACCCGGCCGCCGACCTGAACGCCAGCCACGGCCGCTTCCTCTACTTCGCGACCGACGAAATCGAACCCATCAACAACGAAAGCAGGACGGAGGAATCGGCGTGATCTCGAAGCTGATCAAGGCAGCCATACTCGCGGCGGTGCTGGCGATAATCGTCCAGTCGCTGCCCGACATCAAGCGGTACCTAGAACTACGCGAGATGTAGCGGTTTATACCCAACCGACCAGGTAAGGCAGGGCACCCATCATGGAAACCATCATCGGATTCGCGGCCGGGTATCTGGTCGGCGCCAAGGAGGGCCGGGAGGGCATCGACCGGCTCAAGACCTCGATCGAAGCCATAGTGAAATCACCTGAGACCAGGCGCATGGCCGGCGAGGCCATGTCACTGGCCGGCCTTGTCATGCGGCAGGCCTCCGCCCGCGGCATCGGCGCCGGCGCCGGCGGCATAGCCGAACTGGTTGTCCGCCGCCTCACCCAGACCCGCGAAGCCTGACCCGCCCCGAGCCAGCTTCACCCCCAGCCGGCTTCACCCCGAGCCCACCCCGGCCCGAGCCCACCCCGGCCCGAGCCCACCCCGGCCCGAGCCCACCCCGGCCCGAGCCCACCCCGGCCCGAGCCCACCCCGGCCC
>DATJLT010000098.1:0-4858 GCA_035509195.1 Streptosporangiaceae bacterium
GAGGCCTACCACAAGGTGCAGGCCGACGTGCTCTCCGGCAAGGTGCAAGCCGACATCGACGGGTTTGAGATGTCACCTGGAATCTGGGTCGCTGAAGGGGCAGAAGTTGACCCAGATGCGATCCTCACCGGCCCGCTGTGCATTGGCGACTACGCGAAGATCGAGGCCGGAGCGCAGGTACGCGAGTTCACCGTGATCGGCAGCAACGTGGTAGTCAAGGAAGGCGCGTTCCTGCACCGTGCTGTCGTGCACAACAACGTCTACGTGGGAGTTGGCGCGACCCTGCGCGGGTGCGTGACAGGGAAGAACACCGACGTCATGGCCTCGGCACGGATCGAGGAGGGGGCTATCGTCGGTGACGAGTGCGTGATCGAGCCGGAGGCGTACATCTCGGCGGGCGTCAGGGTCTACCCGTTCAAGACCATCGAGGCGGGCGCGGTCGTCAACACCAGCGTCATCTGGGAATCACGCGGCCAGCGAACCCTGTTCGGACCGCGCGGCGTCTCCGGCCTGGTGAACGTCGAGATCACGCCGGAACTATGCGTGCGCCTGGCCAGCGCGTACGCGACCATACTCAAGAAGGGCTCGGCGGTCACGACCTCACGAGACGTCTCGCGCGCCGCGCGGGCGCTGAAACGGGCCGTGCACGGGGCACTGAACGCCAGCGCGATCAACGTCGTCGACCTGGAGGCCCAGCCTCTGCCGGTCGCGAGGTTCGAGACCGCGCGCAGCGAATGCAGCGGCGGGATCGCCATGCGCACCACGCCAGGTGACCCTCAGTCGGTTGACATCATCTTCCTTGACGAGCAAGGCGCTGACCTGTCGGAGGCCGTGCAGCGGAAGCTAGAGCGCGTGTTCTCGCGCCAGGAGTACCGCCGGGCCTTCCCCGGCGAGATCGCCGAGCTCACCTACCCGCCGCGCGTGATCGAGGCATATACGCGTGACTTGCTGGCCTGCGTTGACATGACAGGCGTGCGGGAAGCGAACCTGAAGGTGGTCGCCGACTGCGCCGGCGGTACGGCATCGCTGGTTCTGCCCGGGCTGCTCGGCCGGATCGGCGTCGACGTGCTGACCGTGAACAACAGGCTCGACGAGGCGATGCCTACCCAGTCACCGGCTCAGGTCAGGGCCGACCTGCACCGCCTCGCGGAACTCGTCTACTCCTCACGGGCGGCATTCGGGGTCAGGTTCGACCCGGTCGGCGAGCGGATCATTCTGATCGACGACAAGGGCGCGCTGGTCAGCGATGACCGGGCACTCCTTGTCGTGCTCGACCTCGTGGCCGCCGAGCGGCGGTCAGGCCGTGTCGTGCTCCCGGTCACCACGACCAGAGTGGCCGAGGATGTCTGCCGCTACCACGGCGTTCAGGTCGGCTGGACGCCAACCTCGCCATATGGCCTTTACGAGGCCACCGAGCCTGAAGACGTGATTTTCGCCGCCGACGGGCGCGGCGGGTTCGTGGTACCCGAGTTCTCCCGCTCGCTCGACGGCATCGCCGCTTTCACCAGGCTGCTCGGGCTGGTCGCGAGGACCAGGCTTACCCTCAGCCAGATTCACGCCAGGATTCCTGTCGCGCATCTGCTCAAGCGCTCGGTGCCGACGCCATGGGCGGCCAAGGGCAGCGTGATGCGCACCGTCGTGGAAGCAGCCGGAGGACGCGAGATCGACACCACAGACGGGGTCAGGGTCATCGAGCCAGGTCGCGGCTGGGCGCTGATCCTGCCCGACCCCGCGCTGGCGATCACGCACCTGTGGGCGGAAGGCCAGGACGGCGATACGGCACAGAACCTGATCGATGAGTGGGCTAGCGTAGTGGAACAGGCCGGGAGGGAGCGCGGCGGGTCACGCTGAAGGCCAACGCGACGCTACCTCCGCATGCGACAATTACCGTGGTTAAGTGACGGTTGTCTGTCCGGCGGGTAGCGGCACGGTGCTTGCGGTCGGCTCGGAGGTGTAAAAGCGTGATCTGGCGATGGCGCCGGAAGCGGCAGCGGCCTGCTGATGTACCGCCCGTGGGGGCACAGGCCAGCCAGAATGGCAGCGCGTGGCAAGTCGACCAGCGGATGCAACCGCCGGTAGCTTGGTCTGGAGCAGGGAACACGGGGGGTTACGATGCCCGCACCGATGTTTTCTCGATCAGCGACGTGGCGGCGGCCGCCGGGCCGGCGTCACCTACGGGGCAGCCGATCAACGGGAGGCTAGGCGGGCATATGGCGAGCATTTACTGCCCGCGATGCGGCGCGGCCAATCAGGACAACGCCAGGTTCTGCTCGCAGTGCGCGACGCCGCTGGCCGGCCAGCGGGCCAGCGCGGGCGAGACGACCTCGATGATCTTCACCGGAGGAGCCGAACCAGCCGAGGCCGAGCCCACCGACCAGGCCGCTACCGACGCGGCGGTCATCGACACGCTGCCGCCCAACACGGCGCTTCTCGTGGTCAGGAGGGGGCCGAACGAGGGCAGCAGGTTCCTGCTCGACAGCGAGGTAACCGAGGTCGGCCGTCGCCCTGACAGCGACATCTTTCTCGACGACGTGACCGTTTCCAGGCGGCACGCCGAGTTCTACCGTTCAGGAGGCAAGTTCACCGTGCGTGACGTCGGCAGCCTCAACGGCACCTACGTGAACAGGAACCGCATCGAAGAGGCCGCGCTCAACGGTGGTGACGAGGTCCAGATCGGCAAGTTCCGCATGGTGTTCCTCCAGGGCCGCCTGTCGCACGCCGAGAGCGGCGTCTAGGCGCACGGGACGGGATGAACGCTTCGTTTGCGCGGTCCTACCTCGGCATTGGCGAGGTACTTGTCGAGCTGCGAGCAGAATTTCCTGATATTAGCGTCTCAAAGATCCGCTTTCTCGAAGCCGAGGGCCTGATCAGCCCGGCGCGCTCGCCTTCCGGCTACCGGCGGTTCGGTCCGGCCGACGTCGACCAGCTCAGGTTCATCCTCACGGCGCAGCGCGACCAATACCTGCCGCTGAAAGTCATTAAGGAGCGCCTGGCCGCGCGTGCCGCGCTGCAAGAGCACCCGGAACCGCCAGGCAGCGGCCGGGCCGCCGGCGACCGCACGGAGATGGTGAGCAGGCGTGAACTGCTCGAATCCGCCGGAATCGACGAGGCGCAGCTCGCCGAGCTAGAGACCCACGGCCTGATCAAGCGCGCTGGCAGGCTCTACGGCCAGGACGCGCTTGACATCGCGGCCACCGTCGCGGCTCTTGCACGCTACGGCGTCCAGGCCAGGAACCTGCGCACGGTAGCGACCGCCGCCGACCGTGACGTTGCCCTGATCGAGCAGCTCGTCGGCCCGGTACTGAAGCAACGCGACCCGGCCGCCAGGCGGAAGGCAAGCCAGACCGCCAGGGAAGTCGCCGCCCTTCTGCTCAGGCTGCACGGTGCGATGCTCGAGGCGGCACTCGCGGAAGCTGGCCTCTACGCAGGTGCCGACCCAGGACAGCCAGGGGTGTACGTTGGCAGGGAGTGCCCATCGGCGGAGTGGGGTAGCGCATAACGGGAAGAACCGTGCTAGCGGGATAACGGTGCCATGACCGACCAGTAGGACGGAGTCGCGGTGAAGGAGATGGAGGTCGTAGGCGTCCGCGTGGAGATGCCAACGAACCAGCCCATCGTGTTGCTGAAAGAGACCAGCGGTGAGCGTTACCTCCCGATCTGGATCGGGCCGATGGAGGCAACGGCCATCGCCTTCGCTCAGCAGGGCATGGTTCCGGCTCGGCCGCTCACTCATGATCTGATGCGGGACATCCTGACCGCGCTGAAGGTCGAGTTGAGACAGGTCAACATCACAGCCCTGCGAGACGGGATCTTCTTCGCTGACCTGGTCTTCTCTAACGGCACCACGGTCAGTGCCAGGCCCTCTGACTCGATTGCGCTCGCGCTGCGCACAGGGACCACGATCTTCGCCCATGACGACATACTCGACGAGGCCGGCGTCTCGATTCCCGATGAGCAGGAAGACGAGGTCGAGAAGTTCCGCGAATTCCTCGACAACATCACGCCGGAGGATTTCGGCAGTGCCACCTAAACCGGCGTGCCGCGTTGACGGTGGCCGGGCAGGGGCCTAGCGTGCCTAGAGTGGGCGCTCGGAGGTGCACGTGGCGGTAACTGACGGACAAGATGAGCGTGCGCGTCGCGAAGCTGCTTCCCTGGCGGGCGAGCAGGGCCTCCTGTTCGACGATGCGCTGTTCGACGGCAAGGCACCGGACATCGGCTACCGCGGCCCTACCGCTTGCTCCATCGCGGGCATCACCTACCGGCAGCTCGACTACTGGGCAAGGACCGGCCTGGTCGAGCCGAGCATCAGGCCCGCACGCGGCTCGGGCTCGCAGCGCCTTTACGGCTTCCGCGACATCCTGGTGCTCAAGGTCGTCAAGCGCCTGCTCGACACCGGCATCTCGCTCCAGCAGATCAGGTCGGCGATCACAGTGCTGCGCGAGCACGGCCTCACCGACCTCACCAAGATCACCATAATGAGCGACGGCGCCAGGGTCTACGCCTGCACCTCGCCTGACGAGGTCATCGACCTCTTCGCGGGCGGGCAGGGCGTCTTCGGCATTGCGCTCGGCAAGGTCTGGCAGGAAGTAGAAGGCTCTCTCGCCGAACTCCCGCTCACCGCCGGCGACGAGGATGACGCGGCAATCACTCCGCGCCCGGGCACCGACGAGCTCTCCACCCGCCGCGCACGTCGCATTAGCTGACCCAAAGCCCAACACGTCATATCGTGTTAAGGTCTGCTTCGTGCCATCTAGCATCTCCGTGCGCGATCTGCGCAAAAGGTACGGCGACGTGAACGCCGTCGACGGCGTCAGCATCGAGGTAGCGGCCGGCGAGTTTTTCGGCATCCTGGGCCCCA
>DATJLT010000099.1:0-39409 GCA_035509195.1 Streptosporangiaceae bacterium
GTTGGCGGTGCCGTGGGGATCGCGCTGCTCATTTCTCTCGCGACTACCTTCACGTCCCACCTGATCGGCGAGAACAAGGCACTCAATCCCTCGCTCACCGACGGCTTCCGGCTGGCCTACTTCATTCAGGCCGGCCTCGTCTTGCTGGCGGCCGTCATCACCCTCACCCGGCTGCCAAGACACCAGCAGGCCCCTGCCGCGGCACCGCACGCGCCGGCACCGCACGCGCCGGCACCCCAGGAGCCGGCTGCCGAGCAGGTCTCGGCCTCCGAGCAGGTGCCGCCCGCACCGGATGCACCGCCGCAGGCGGCACAGAAGGCCCGCCGCAAGCTCCCGGCTCTGCCGGTCACGATCGCGGCCGTCATCGTGGCGTTCTTCGCCGTCGACTACGCGTTCGCGGGAGCGCCTGGTGCGCCGATCGGCGCGTACTCGCTGCAGAACTCGTACAGTTTCGTGACGCAGCCTAGCCTCCACCCGCCGATGATCTTCGCCGATGAGCCGACGGTGAACAGCCAGCTCGAGCCCGGGTACATCCTGCTCGCCCCCTTCTATGACCTGGGCGAGGGCAAGATGGAGGGCCAGAGCGGCCCGCTGTTGCTTAATAACAAGCTGCAGCCGGTCTGGTTCAAGCCGGTGCCGACCAATGTCGTCGCCTCGAACCTGGAGGAGCAGACCTACGAGGGACAGCCCGTCCTTTCCTGGTGGCAGGGCGTGATCAGCAACACCGGCGCCACAGGGAGCGGCGAGTACGTCGTGGTCAACCGCCACTATCAGACCGTCGCCACGCTGAAGGGCGCCGACGGCTGGATCCTCACGCTGCACTCGATGATCATCAGCGGCGGGGACGCCTGGGTGACGGCGAACAAGGACCTCCCGGCGAACCTGGGTAACTACGGCGGCGTCGCCGACGGAGCGCTGACCGACTCGGCCGTGCAGGAGTACAACCTGAAGACCGGCAAGCTGATCAAGAGCTGGGACGCGCTCAAGCACGTCCCGCTCTCCGACAGCCATGCCAACCCCCCGGGCAACGGCTTCCCCTGGGACGCTTACCACGTCAACTCGATCAGCCTGAACGGCAACGGCACCATGCTCGTGTCGATGCGCAACACCTGGGCGCTTTACGACATCAACATGGCGACCGGCAAGATTATCTGGACCCTGGGCGGCAGGCACTCGAGCTTCAAGGTCACCGCCAACGCCGACTTCCAGTGGCAGCACGACGCTACGCTGCTGCCGAATGGCGAGGTCACCGTCTTCGACGACCACTGCTGTCAGATCAGCGGCGCTGGTACCTACCTGTCGCCCGACGGCATTACCAGGGCGCTGGTACTGAAGCTGGATCTTGCCGATCACACCGCATCGGTGGTCAGGTCATACCTGCACGACAGCCCCGATCCCGCTTACATGGGGAGCACGGAGCTGCTGTCAAACGGTAATGTGTTCGTGGGCTGGGGTCAGCAGCCGTACTTCTCGGAGTACAGCAAGTCGGGCAGGCTCTTGCTCGATGGCCTGATGCCGGGAGTTGACCTGAGTTACCGTGCTATCCAGGTACCGAACTGGATAGGCAGCCCCACCAGTCCGCCCGCCGGAGCCGTTCGCATCAGCGAAGGCATTACGAAGGTGTACGCGAGCTGGAACGGTGACACCGAGGTAACGAGCTGGCGCGTGCTGGCCGGCCCGGCTCCTGGCGAGCTCGCGCCGATCGTCACGAAACCCAAGTCAGGGTTTGAGACGGCGATCACGGTCAAGGCGGGCTACCGTGCCTTCGAGGTTCAGGCCTTGAACAGCAAGGGCCAGGTGATCGGCACTTCCAAGCCGTTCAGCTAGCTCGCGTGAAAATTCAAGAGCATGATCTGCCAATAATCAGCTAGGAGAGCAATCAAAATGGCTCGTGAGGTGACTCGGCGGCAGCTACTCGGTCAAGCGGGAACAGCGGCCGCCGGGCTCGCGGGGCTGGGCGTGGCCGGCTGCGCCGCCCACAGTTCGGCGGCGACACCCGGTGTGGGCGTGCTTCCTGACGCTTCAGTGGTCGGCGGATACCACCGGTTCATCACCAGGCCTGATCTGAAGCCGCCGGTTATCAACCTGGCCAGGAAGATCAAGGGCTCCCAGGCGACCAGCATCTTCATGAACGCCCCGGTCTCCGGTCCAGGCCGGGGCGGCGGCATGATCCTTGACCCAGACGGAAACCTGGTCTGGATGGGCCCTGACGTTGTCGGCGCGCACAAGCTGGACTTCAACACCCAGACCTATCAGGGCAGGCCCGTGCTCACCTGGTGGGAAGGCGTGGAAACGCATGGCTGGGGCCAGGGCGTACTCGTCGTCGCCGACACCACGTACCAGCGCAAGCACACCCTCCACGCGGTCGGGAAGCCGGGCACGAAGGTAAATTTCGACCATCACGAGTTCAACCTCACCGACAAGGACACCGCTCTGGCCACGGTCTACTGGCCGCACACGGCGAACCTCTCCAGTATCTCCGGTCCGGAGAACGGGTCGATCGTCTCTGGCGTCTTCGAGGAAATGGACATCGCGACCGGGAAGATGCTGTTCAGGTGGGACAGCCTCGACCACGTGGCGATCGATGACACCTACCAGCCGGTCTTCTACGAGGGCCAGCACTTCGGTGTGCCGAACAACCCGTTCGACTACTTCCACATCAACTCGCTGGCGTACACCGACAACGACGAGAACATCCTGGTGTCCTCGCGCAACACCTGGTGCGTGTACAAGATCTCGCGCAAGACCGGCAACATCATCTGGCGGCTGGGCGGCAAGCACTCCGACTTCGAGCTAGGGCCAGGTGCGCGTTTCTACTGGCAGCATCACGTGCGGCCGCACCCTGGTGGCTTGATGACCGTCTTCGACAATGGCGCAGCGCCGGCTGAAGAGCGGCAGTCGCGCGCGCTGATTCTCGAGGTGAACGAGAAGACCATGAAGGTCACGCTCAAGCACCAGTACACGCACCCCAACAAGGCGCTGCTGGCGTCCGCGATGGGAAGCTGCCAGCTTCTGCCGAACGGTAACGTCATGGTCGGCTGGGGTACCAACCCGTACTTCTCCGAGTTCTCGCAAGACGGCAAGCTGCTCGTCGCCGGCCAGATGACCAGGGGCAACCCCTCATACCGGGTCTTCGCCGCCGACTGGAGCGGCGAGCCGACCGACAAGCCGGTCGTTGTGGCTCAGAAGCGGAAGTCCGGCGGCAAGGCCACGATCTACGTGAGCTGGAACGGCGCGACCGAGGTGAGGTCCTGGGGCGTGCTGGCCGGCAAGACGCGCTCCTCGCTGAGTTCAGTGGGCTCGGCGCACAAGTCGGGTTTCGAGACCGCGATGGCCGTGCAGGACCGCGGGCCCTACTTCGCCGTCCAGGCACTGGACGCCAAGGGGCACGTACTCGCCACCTCGCACACGGTCAAGATCAGTTAGACGTCCGCTAGTTCCCCCTAGCGGTCCTTCAAGGAGGCAAATTTCATGACGGAAGCCTGGTCACGGCGTCAGTTGCTCAAGAATGCCGGGACCGCGGCCGTCGGCATCGCTGGTTTCAGCGCGGCTGGCCTGAGCTTGGCTGGCTGCGGCACTAGCTCGGCCGCCAGGACGGTAAGCGATTCCTTCAACATCAAGGGCGTCAGGCGCTTCCAGTCGAGACCAGACCTGGCCCCGCCCGTGGTGTCGTTCTCCACCATGAACTCGCCGAGCGATCCCGGTTTCATCTGCCTCGCCACCGTCGCCTCTGGCCCCGGCCAGGGCGGCACGATGATCTTGCGCACCAACGGCGAGCTTGTCTGGTTCAAGCCGGACGTCAACTCGAGCAAGATGAACTTCAACGTCCAGACCTTCCAGGGCAAGCCGATGCTGACCTGGTGGGAAGGCCGGGTTCTCGCCGCCGGCTACGGCGAGGGCGTCGGGATGATGGCGGACGCCACCTACCAGACCGTTCACAAGGTGAACGCGGCCAACGGCCTGATGGCCGACCTGCATGAGTTCAACCTCACCTCGCGGGGGACGGCGCTGATCACCGCTTGGCGGCCGCGTGTCGCCGACTTGTCGGCGATCGGCGGTCCGTCACGTGGCTACACGCTCTCTGGGGTCGCGCAGGAAATCGACGTGGTCACCGGCAAGCTGCTTTTCGAATGGGATAGCTGGGACCACGTGCCGCTGACCGACACCATGCAGCCGTTCCACTACCGTGACAAGGTCTTCGGTATCGTCAACCGCCCGTTCGACTATTTCCACATCAACTCGGTCGCCGAGGCGCCGGACGGCGATCTGCTGATCTCTTCGAGGAACTGCTGGACCGTCTTCAAGGTCTCGCGCACGACAGGGCAGATCGTCTGGCGGATGGGCGGGAAGAAGTCCGATTACACGTTCGGGCCTGGCGCGCGCTATTACTGGCAGCACCACGTGCGTCCGTTCGGCGATGACAAGATGACCGTCTTCGACAACGGCGCTGACCCGGTCGAGGAGAAGCACTCACGCGCGATCGTGCTCAACATCGATAACGACAGCAAGCACGTGACACTGAAGAACGAATACATTCACCCTGGCGAGGTGCTGCTGTCGGATGCGATGGGCAGCGCTCAGCTCATGCCGGATGGCCGCATGTTCGTCGGCTGGGGTACTCATCCGTACTTCTCCGAGTTCGCGCCAGATGGCAAGCTCCTGCTCGACGGCAGGATCACTAAGGGTGACCCGTCGTACCGAGCGTTCCTCGCTGACTGGAGCGGTCGTCCGCTTGAGAAGCCAGCGATCTCGGCCCAGTCCAAGGCCAACGGCACCACCGTGTACGCGAGCTGGAACGGTGCCACAGACGTTGCCTCCTGGACGATCTACGCGGGCAGCACCTTCACCTCGCTTTCCGCGATCGGCTCGGTGCGCCGTACCGACTTCGAGACCGCGGCGACGACCTCGAACAAGGGCCCGTTCTTCGCCGTCCAGGCCCACGACGCGAGCGGTCACGCGCTTGCCAGGTCAGCGACTGTGCACGTTACTGCGGCATCGTCCAAGTTCGTGCAGGTCAACGGCTCCTGCGGCTCCTCCAACTGCGGCTACTAACCGGCCGCCCCGTTACGCGAAGAGTTCACGGATGTCGACGGCGGTCAGGCCGCCGCCGAAGACGTTGCCCTCGTCAAGGACGCTGGCGAACAGGTCGGCCTTCCTGGCCTTGAGCGCCATGACCTTTTCCTCGATGGTGTCGCTGGCGATGAGCCGGTAGACCATGACGTTGCGGGTCTGCCCGATCCGGTGAGTTCGGTCAACCGCCTGAGCCTCGGTCGCCGGGTTCCACCAGGGGTCGAGCAGGAAGCAGTAGTCGGCCTCGGTGAGGTTCAGGCCGAAGCCGCCGGCCTTAAGGCTGATCAGGAAGACCGGGGCGTCGCCTTCCTTGAACCTGCGCAATTCAGCTGCCCGGTTACGCGTGCTCCCGTCCAGGTAGCAGAACTGGACGCCGCGAAGCGCCAGTTCGTACTTGACCTTGGCAAGGAAGCCGGTGAACTGGCTGAACACAAGCGCGCGGTGCCCGCTGCCCGCTACGTCCTTGATGTGCTCGACGAGCGTGTCGATCTTGGCTGACGGCACGTCGTGGTGCTCGTCGTCATCGACCAGCCCGGCGTGAAGGCTTAGCTGGCGCAGGAGGGTCAGTGAGCGCAGGATCGTGAACCGGTTCTCGTCCAGGTCATCAATGAGCCGTAGCACCTTCTGCCGCTCGCGCTGCAGGTGGGTCTGATAGATCTTCCTGTGCCTGGGATGCAGTTCGACCTCGAGCACCTGCTCCTGCTTGGCGGGCAGGTCGGCGGCGACCTGCTCCTTCGTACGCCGCAGCACCAGCGGCCTGATCCGGCGGCGTAGCTGGGCGAGCAGGTCGACGTGGTCCTTGCCGTGATTCTCGATCGGCTTGGCGTAGTAGTCACGGAACCGCTGCGGATGCGGGAACAGGCCTGGTGCGGCGATCGACAGCAGCGACCAGAGCTCCATCAGGTTGTTTTCCATCGGCGTGCCGGTGATGGCCAGCTTGAACGGGGCAGGCAGCCGGCGGGCGCACTGGTAGATCTTGGACTGGTGGTTCTTGGCGTTCTGCGCTTCGTCGAGTATGAGCCCTGACCAGGGCAGCTCGGCGTAACGATCGAAGTCGATGCGCAGCAGCGCGTACGAGGTGATCACGGCGTCGGCGCCGGCCGTGACCTTGTCCATCGGCTGACCACGGCGGGCCGTCGTCTCGGTCAGCGGTACGACCTTCAGGCCTGGCGCGAACCTGGCGCATTCGGCCGCCCAGTTGGGCACCACGCTTGTCGGGGCGACGATCAGGAAAGGCGGGGCGTCTGGCTCGGCCGCCCGTGCGTGCGCGAGCAGCGCGAGCGACTGGAGCGTCTTGCCGAGGCCCATGTCGTCGGCAAGGATTCCGCCAAGCTTGTGTTCCCAGCAGAACCTGAGCCAGGAATACCCCTCAAGCTGGTAGGGGCGGAGCTGGGCCAGGAGGGTGACTGGCGGCGGAAGAGGCTCGACCGAGCTGACGCTGAGCAACCCGAGCACCTGCTGTTCCCAGGCCGCTGCCTGGCGCTCGACCACGCCAAGCTCGGTCAGCTCATCCCAGAACCCGGCCTGGTACCTGCTGATCCGCAGCGGGTCACGCGAGATGTCAAGCAGCCCGCGCGCCTCCTCGATCAGCCGGCGCAAGGCAAGCAGCTCTGGCTTTTCCAGCGAGAAGAACGCGCCATCTGGCAGCAGCAGGAACGGCTCGTTTCTGGCCAGCGCGGTGAAGACGTCGACGAACGGTATCTCCCTGCCTTCGGCCGAGATCGTGATGCCAAGGTCGAACCAATCGGTCTCCTCGGGCCGCTGGTCCACTGACAGCGCGATCTTCAGCGAGTCACCGACCTCGCGGTAGTCCGCGGGGGAGCCGGTTACCTCGATTGCGATACCTGGCCGGTCCGCGATCAGCGGCAGCAGTTCGGTAGCGAACCGCATCGTGTCGATGCCGCTCAGCCTTGTCGTACGCGGCTGGGTGTGCTCGACGTCGGCGACCGGCAAGGCGAACCGCAGCTCGCCGAAATTGTGTAGCTGGGCATCCAGGTCTGCCAGGATCGCCAGCTCGGAAGTCCGGTCACGGAAGAGCTCGTCGTCGGATCCTGGTACCGGCGGGACGGTCAGCTTCTCGTCGCCGACCTGGTACTGCCAGCTCCAGCTCGCCTCGACGTCATGCCCGCCGAGGTAGTGCGCCCGCACGACCAGGGTCGGTCCGGTGACCTCGGGCGGCGCGAACGACCCATCCGAGGAGGTCAACGTTGCGAGCTGGCGCAGCCGCAGGTAGTAGCTGTCCCTGAACCCAGCCAGCTCTGCCGCGGGGACTTCGAGCCGCCGCCCGTCCAGTGCCATCCGCTGCAGTTCGCGCGGCACCGCCCTCGTCAGCTTCGCCAGCAGGAACCTTGATCGGGCCAGGTCGTACTTGCCCAGGTCGAGCCCGCCGAGCTCGCTTCCCTGCGGACGCTCAGCCGCCGCGCAGATTGCCCCGTGACCAGCCGACCCGATGAAGCCGAGCAGCGAGACCGGCGCGGCGGTACGTTCTGGCCGCAAGGCCGGCCTGATCAGCAGCGGACCGCCGTCTTCTGGCCTGGTGAGGTCGAGCGCGAACTCCGCGCGGTCGTATGCCGGCATGTCACCTAGCTTGCCGGGATACACCAGCCGGATGCCGATAGCGTTTGCCTCGTCAAGCATCGGCCAGAACTGCCGCGACTCGAAGTGAGCGAGGTCAATGTTCCTGTCGCTGCCGTAGCTGTAGAAGCTGCCAGGATCCTGACTCGACCGGAACGTGCTGTAGAACTCGCTCAGCAGCCGCACCTGATCGGCGCGGTGCTCACCTTGATAACGCAGCGACTCGAGCCGGTTCCAGCCGAGGTTGCCAGCGATCCAGCCGCCGTTCTTGCCGCGCTGCACCAGGCGGGCGTAGAGCTTGACCTGCTGCGGCTCAGCGGTCCTTTCGTAGTACGTGTTGTACCTGGTGCTCGCGGGCGCGACCCAGTTCAGGCTGAGCTCGATCGCGAGCGCGGTCGAGGCAGGACCGCCCGCACTGCCATGCGGCGGCGTGAGCAGCGACTCGATCGACCGCTGCCAGGCAGGCGTCTCTTCGGCCTCGTTTACTGGCGCGGTGACCCTCGCGCGGCTGCTCCGCGCGGCGATCACGAGCGCGACCGTGTGCTTGCAGTTAGCCACCATCGGGCAACTGCACTGCCCTGACCTGAACTCGAGCCTGCCTCCGGCCGCAGCCGCGAAACTGACCTGCGTCGCGTAGGAGCGCCCGGCACTGCCTCGCACGAAGCCGCCGAGCAGCCGCGCCTGCTCATCCCACCAGATCTCGCCGACCGCTCCCTGCCGCGCGTAGGCGGCTCCCCGCTCATAGGTGGTGCCGCCGACGAGGTACCTGAGTACGACAAGATCAAGATCGGGCAATACCACATGCTGCATGCCGCGACGCTACCGGTCCCCGCCGACAATGAAGGCCCGACACCCCGAACTCGAGCCGACTCCCGGTCAAATCGTGCCGCCGCACGCCGCGCGTACACTCAGGGGAAGCGCAGAGGTAGCTTTTGCAGGCTGGTGATGGTGCGGACGAAAGTGTACCCATGGTCGCGGGAGAACCCTTAGCTGGAGGCTTCAATCCAGACTGCCGTGTGGTGCGGGTCGGCCACACGGTTCATCGGCAGCGGCACTGCCCGGAAGCCGTGCGGCGATTTTTGCGATATCTAGAAATATCTCAATTTGATGGGGCACCGCGATATCTCGGCATTGACGAGCAGGGTAATGAGATCCTGTCTTATATCGAGGGTGACGTTCCGCTGCCGATCTATCCGCAGTGGGCCATGACCAGTTCCGCGTTGGTCAGCATAGGCGAACTGCTGGCCAGGTTCCACCAGGTAAGTGCGTCATATCCGAGTGAAGAGACGGGATGGTCGCCTGACCGGGCTGATCCAAGAGGCGGGCACGTGGTGTGCCATAACGACCTGTTTCCTGAGAATATCGTCTTCCGCGACGGCCGGGCAGTTGCCTTTATCGACTTCGAGATGGCCGCACCTGGCCATCCGCTCTGGGATCTGGCTATCGCCATCACTGAATGGGCGCCACTGCATGCGCCGCAAGTTAGATATGAATATCCGGACGGGCTTGACGCCGTCAGCAGAGCCGTCACGCTGGCGTGTGCATACGGAATATCAGCCCGGGATGTCACGAAACTAGTAGATACTATCTTCGCGGCCAGGGAGAATGCGCTGACTCGCATACGCAGTGAGATTGACAAAGGCGATCCCTTCTGGTCAGCCATCTGGCGAAGCCGGGGAGCCGAACAGGCGACTGCAGACGACAAATGGCTGGGAGAAGTCCGTGGCTCGCTTGAGGCTGCTCTTGCCGCCGCGACGAGATCAGCAGGTAGCTGACCCCGCTGAAAGGAAGAAAACGCCTTGGCTTCCGCCCTGCCGAGCATCGCGCCGCTACATACGGACGACTTTCAATCTGGGTACTTCAGCCTAGTTGAAAGATTGCTTAGCGCTCCCGTACTGCTAAACGCACCACGCGGAAAGCGATCACGCGAGCTAGTCTGCGTTGACCTGGTATTGTCCGATCCTCGCAACCGTCTCATTGCGCACCCAGCCAGACGTGCTAACCTGGCCTTTCAGTTCGGCGAGTTGCTCTGGTATCTCTCCGGCTCGAACGAACTGCCCATGCTCGAATACTATGCGCCTAGCGTCCGATCTTACTCGGCTGACGGGCAAACACTATCGGGAACCGCTTACGGACCGCGGATCTTCGGGTCCGCCGGCGCTGGTCAGTGGGCAGCCGTGCGGGACTTGCTGCGCCAGGACCCGGACACAAAGCGTGCCGTTATCAGCATCTTCGATGCCAGCGAACTGCTTGACGGCAGGAATCCAGACGTCGCCTGTACCCTGGCGCTTCACTTTATGTGCCGGGAACGCAAACTGCACTGCTTCGTGATAATGCGAGCTAATGATGCCTACCGAGGTATTGTCAGCGACGTCTTCTCCTTTACTATGCTGCATGAACTAATGGCGGTCGAGCTTGACCTGCAGCTTGGTGTATACTTTCATCGGGTAGATAGTTTGCACCTGTATGAGACCGACCTGGTCCGGGCTGAAGGCGCGAGCCGCGGGTGGCGGGAGAATGGACGGTCGGCAGCACAGCCTATGCCGCCCATGCCGGGCGTACCGATGAAGTCCTGGTTGCCGGCAGTGCTTGCCATGGAGGCGGAGATGCGTCTTGCTGGGCATGGCATTGCCGCAAGTCAGATCGAGGGCTCGGGACTCCCGGAGTACTGGAGGCAAGTCGTAGCCGTGCTGTCGCAGTTCTCAGATCTGAAAGCGGGCCGGCCAGTCCGGCCGGACATCTTGCCGCTGATACCCGAGTCTTGGCAGGCAATGATCGATGCCCGGTTCCCGACGAGATCTGCCGATGCCATCGAGGCGTCGCGAGGGACGGCAGATGCTTTCTAGCGAGTTTTTCCTGCAAACGTCGCTGCTGTCGGCAATGCTTGGCGCGTCCATCGGCTTTTCTATCCAAGAGGGATTTACGCACCCGACAGCGTTCGTCATCATAGCCATCATCGCGCTCATATTGCACTTGGTCAACTTCTACCATGCCAAGGTCGGCCGGCTGTACGACAGGAGCGAGCAGCTGGCTGCTAATGCGCGGCCCTACACTCACGTCTCCATCATTCTTAGCAACATTTTGCTATTTGCCACTTTCTGCGTCATGGCTCTCAAGATAGCTACCGTCGCCGCGATATGCCTCGGAGAAGTGACTATCAGGGTCATTGACATCGTGACCGTCGCCGCGCAGCTCAGGGTCGGTGACCGGTCACCAGGGCGGGCTGCTATCGATCCGAACTACGCGCGGCAGCTACGCTACTGGCAGCTGATGAACGCTGTTACCCTGGTCATTTTCGCTAGCATATTCATTGCCGCTCAGTTCATTTCGCGCGGCGTAAGTTATCCTCTTGCGGTGACGGCGCTCGCGGTACTTGTGGCGGTAGACCTGGGCATCGAGTACGGCGTGTTCGCGAAGAACTATTTCCAGGGCCTCGACGACTGGGATCGGCTCGCGGAGCGCTGGGACCAGTTGCAGGGAGAGTTCGGAGACGGATATCGTGAGCGCGTTATCAATCCATTTCTGGAAGCCTGGGTTCCGCAGCGAGCCGGATTGCCGGAAGGTGCGGTGATCATCGATGTCGGCTGCGGGAATGGCTGCGCTTCTAGAGTTATCGGCAGGCAAGGCTATCACTCTGTTGCCTTCGACCGGGCTGAGCGCCTTGTCGAGATAGGGATGCTTTATCCGAGCACTACGATCCGGTACCTCGTAGCGGATGTCGATGAGCCGAGTTCAATGTCGCTGGTCGAGGATGCCATCGGAACGAAGAGCGGGCGGCGGGCAGCCATGGCGCTCTTTACGTTGCAGGACTGCACCGAGCTTGCACCCGCGTTTGAGTTGCTTGCCGCGATCTTGCGAGACGGGGAATACCTGCTCGTGATCTTCGAGACCGAGGAAGGTTTCCAGACAACTGGCGTTCATACGACTACCGCAAGGACATGGAAGTACAGCGCGACGGGCAAGCGCCGGCAGATCGTTTCATGGCTACCTGTGACCGAACCTAATCCGACGTCGGTGTGCGCCCGTATCCGAGACGATCCTGACCTTCTCATATCGACGATAACTAACTTCCGCACCGTGGATGACTATAGGGCGGTCGCCGAGCCGGACGGGTTCGTTCTTACCGAGTCCGGGATGCTGCGCTCGGCAGCGGTGCCCAGGACGATCGGCGAATTGCGTTATGACCAGGCGCCGAAGTTCGCGTTTGCGGAGTTTGTTCGCGCTCCGCTCGTGCCTGTGCCGCGCGAGAGCGGCGATGACATGACAGTCGGCGCGGAAAGTCAATGAACCCGGGTCGCGCGACAGCAACGATGACTCGTTGATGCTGTTCGCCGGCGCGGAGGGACAGCATCGGTGGAACTTCGCTGTCGCGGGCACAGCATCGCGGGGCCAGCGTTGCTGTTGCCATCGCCCTAGATACAGCAACGGCGGGCCTTCGTTGCTGTTGCGTGGCCTTAGCCGGCCAGCTCACGCAGTTCGCGGAAGGCTGCCTCCAGCCGCGGCGTCGGCCAGGACGCGTTGAGTCCGCTCGGGTTGGGCAAGACCCAGACCTGGGTCGTGCCGATTTCTGCCTGCGGCCCGGTCGTTGCTGCTTTCTGGCGGAAAGCGGTCCGGAATGCGGTCACGCCGAGCACGGCTAGCCATTGCGGGCGGAGCTCGGCCAGTTTGGCCGTCAGGATGGCGGCGCCCTCGATAAGCTCGCTGGCGCTGAGCTCGTCGGCGCGGGCGGTGGCGCGGGCGGCCAGGTTGGTGATGCCGAGGCCCTGGTCGAGCAGCAGTTCCTGCTCAGCGGGCCCGAGCAGGCGGCGGGTGAATCCTGAACGGTAAAGGGCGGGCCAGAATCGGTTGCCTGGCCTGGCGAAATGGCGGCCGGTGGCGGCTGAGTACAAGCCTGGATTTATTCCGCAAAAAAGCACCCGCAACCCTGGTCCCGCCACGTCGGGAATCGTCAGGTCCGCTGCCGCGGCGAGTTCGGCCGCGGAAGGCTTGCGCAGCTTGGGCTGGTCAAGCATTAGCTGACGCCCAGGCTGCTCTTGGCGCCGGCCTCGAACACGCTGAACGGCAGGAGGCGCTTGGCCAGAAGGCCGATTCGCTCGTCCGCCTTGCCGACCGAGATGCGGCGCGGTGGTCTCCTTGCGCCGAGTACGCGCTGCACGGCGGCGGCGACGGCTACCGGGTCGGCGCCGTTGACCTCGTCGCGCTCCATCAGTTCGACGGCCTTTGCCTGGGCGGCCGAGTAGGCAGTGTCGCCGGTACTGGCTTGCGCGAGCTTCCTGCTGGCGGTGAAGTCGGTGCGGAAGTTGCCCGGCTGAACCAGGGTGACCCGCACGCCGAACGGCGCTATCTCGTAGGCCAGTGCCTCGGCGAAGCCTTCGAGCGCGAACTTGCTTGCGCTGTAGAAGGCCTGGAACGGAATGCCGATCACGCCGCCGATCGAGCTGAGCAGCACGATCCGGCCTGCGCCCTGGGCGCGCATGAGGGGGAGCACGGACTGGGTGACGCGGACGGCGCCCCAGAAGTTGGTCTCGAACTGTGCTTTCGCCTCGTCGACCGACGTGAGTTCGGCCGCGCCTGCGACGCCCCAGCCTGCGGCCGCGACCAGCGCGTCGAGGCGGCCATGTTCCTGCTCGACCCGCGCCACCCCAGCCTGGACGGCCGCCGGGTCGTCAACGTCCATGACCAGGCCCTGCCACGTGTCAGAGCCCGTGCCGCGACGGCTCGCACCGATGACCTTCCAGCCGGATGCCGCTAGCCGGCCGGCGCAAGCCCTGCCAAGGCCCGCCGATGCTCCGGTGACCAGAACGACCCTGCCTGTCGGATTCGGTGCCATCCTGGCACGTTACCGCCAGGGCTCTGCGACGCCCAAGCCCCGCGCTGGCCGTTTAGTAGCCGTAGCCTCCGCCGCCGCTAGAGCTCTTGCTCTTCGACGGTTTCGTGGCCGGGGCCGATCCGGAGACCGTGACCTCGTGCCAGAGGCCGCCAGAGGCGTTGAGCCCGTTGCCCTTGTTCTCGCCGGGTGCCGTATCGCCCTGATACGTGTACAGAGGGTGACCGTCATAGGTGGCTTGCGTCGCGCCGTCCTGGCGGGAGATCGTCCCGAGGGTGCCTGTCACGCCGGTTCCCGCGGTGACCGGGCCCTTGACCGGCGGCCAGAACTTGGCGCAGCTTCCGTTGCACTTCGAGGTCGTGCTTGTGTCGGGCGCGAACCAGTACAGCGTGAGTCCCCTGGAGTCAGTGAGGACCTTGACACCGCCGATCGTCGTGGTCTTGACCATGCTTGACGTCGTGCTCGCCGACTGGGTGCTGCCTCCTGCGCCGCCCGACCCGGCGGCCGGGGCACCAGAACTGCCCGAACTCCCGCATCCCGCTGCTATCAGCCCGGCCGCGGCCAGGCTAACCGGCACCAGCCATCTCTTGCTCATCACGGTTCTCCGTTCCTTGACCAGTTCCCCCACCACGTTGACCACGTAACGTGAGGCAACTTAGTTCAGCGATGCCGCGCCGGATTCACGACTCGCCCGCAGCGCGGGCAGCCAACGGACCGCCGGACTGCTCAGGAGCCGGACACGGTGACCTCGTGCCAGCGGCCGCCGTTGAGGTTCACGTTGTTGCCGCTGGCCTGGCCGGGTTTGCTGTCGCCGATGTAGGTGTAGAGGGGGTGCCCGTCGTAGGCGGCCTGCCTAGAGCCGTCGGAGCGGGTGATCGTGGTAATCGTGCCTGTTACGCCAGGACCGGCCTTGACCGGCGCCTTCACCGGCGGCCAGTAGGCGGCGCAAGATCCGTTGCACGTGGACTTGCCCGGTGAGTCAGGCGCGAACCAGTACAGCGTGAAACCCTTCGAATTCGTCAGCACGGTAACGCCGTTGATGCTGGTCGTCTTCAGGTCCGAGCCGCTGCCTGCCTGGGTTGATGAGCTGCCGCCTCCGGTCCCGGCCAGGGAGAACCCGGTCACCAGCAAGGCGATGAGGGCAACGGCTCCGATCGCGGCGCCGAGGCCATGCTCGCCGCCAGGCACGCGGTGATGGAGTTCGCCGAGCCGGCCGTTCTGGTTCTCCCCGGCCGGTGCCAGCGCGAGCCCGGCGAGCACCGCGAACGCGGCGACCTCAATGACGGCAGCGACGACTCCGGCGGTCGTGCGGACCTCCTTGAAGCCGAACAGGCCTACCCAGACGGAGAGCAGGTACCCGCCGAGCGTCGCGATCGCGAAGCCCGCGCCGAGCAGGGCGACGATCCGGTTCCCCGTCACGGCGACCGCGATCGCGAGCAGGAACGCGACGATGACCTGAAGCAGGAAGAGCACGCCGATCGTCGGGATCGAGTTGTAGCCGGTCAGGTACAGGTCGAGGTGGATCGCCGCGGTCCCGGCCAGCAGGGCGCCGCCGGCGAACCTGAGTACTGAGTTCATGCCTTTGGCACGTGCGTGCTCAGGTACCTGGTTCACCGCAACCCCCCTGGCTGCCTCGGTACGGCGTCGTCAGTGCGTCCCGTTAGTCTCTGGATTGTGGCGGAGGCAGAATCCGATGGCGGCGAGACGGAGTACGGGCTCGATGAGCTGAGCCTGGCACGGCTGCGCGAGGGCCGGGCGCTCCTTGGTGAACTGCTGGCCGAGTATGACGGCCTGGTCGCGGCGGCGAGTGCAGAGAGCGACGAGCCCGGGTTCCAGCGGCGCGGCTTCGAGGAAATGCCTGCCAGGCGCGCGATCGAGGGGTGGGACCCTGCGGAGAAATTCCCCTCCTTTTCGACCGAGCAGCGAAGGTGCCTGCTCTTCGCCTGCGGTGAATGGGTGGCCTCGCACGGCGGGTACTTCTCGATGCCAGGCAGGTGCTTCAACAAGCTAGGAAAGCTGCCGCTCGACCTGGTCGCCGGGGATATCAGGCTGCTTGCCGCTGTTGCGGAGCCTCGGGCGCCGCTGCATCACTCAGGTGACAGCGCCGACATTTGCAAGTACGTCGTCAAGATGACCGGACGGCTGCTTGATCGGGGTGCCATCGGAGCCGCGGCGCTCGCTGATGCCGTGGCCGACCGGATCGTGAGCTGGCATCCGATGGACTACGGCGACCCGGACTACGTCCCGATCGGCGCGCAAGACGCGATCGCCGAACTCAGGGACAAGGCTCTCGAACTGGCTGGCCGGCCGCCCGCGTTGCCAGCGACAGAAGGAGCGGTGGGAAGGGACGACGCTTACGGCCTGGCTGTCATCGGCTGGCTGGGGCTGGCGGAGGACTGGCCAGCGGGCGTGGCCGGATTTCTCGCGCACTGTGCCTCGGCGAAGCCATCTAAGCCGGGTCAGCGCTGGGTGAAGGTCTGCGGTGAGCGGCTGGCTGAGATCGCCGACCCTGATGCCTTGCTGCGCGGGCTGCTTGACCTGATGCTGTCAACGGCGCCGGTCAGCTTCCTGACCGGGTACGGCCGGTTCAACGTGCTGATTGGCTACAACGAACGGCTGGTCAAGGGCATCGTGTGGGCGGCAGGCGTGCTCAATCCTGACTGGCTGCCCGAGGTCCTTCGCCTGGTCGCGGTGCGGTGCCTGCGCCTTTGCAGCGGTCATGTCTTCGCGCCCACCGCCGTGCCAGGGGAAAAGGTACCTTATGCCTGCTTCTGGGCTCTGGCCAGGTCGGGCACGGATGCTTCCCTGGTCTCGCTGGCCAGGATCGGGCGTGCCACATCGAACGGGAGCGTGCTGAAAAACCTGGAGCGCACGCTCGAGCAGGCCAGCGCCGGGCGCGGCATTTCGACCGCCAGCCTGCTCGAGCGCCTCACTCCCGATCACGGCATTGACGCCAGCGGAACGGTCAGCGCGGAGACTGAGCGAGGTACCTGGCTGATCGCGCTCGATGACCGTGAGGGCGCGGTGGTGAAGGGGCCGGAGACGCCCGAGGTGCCGGAGACCGTGCGCGCTGCGGCTGCCGAGATCAGGGCCACGGTCGAGCTGATCAGGGCCAGGCTTGATGACCTGTTCGGCGGCCGGCGGGAATGGCACGTCGAAGACTTTCTCGACTGTTACGTCAGGCATCCGGTGACCGGCTGGCTGGCTTGCCGGCTGGTCTGGACGTTCAGGTCCGCCGATGGCGGGACGGTCTTCGGCATACCCGACCGTGATGGCGAGACGCTGCGCACGGCCGAGGGGACCGTGCACTTGCCTGCCTTCTCGATCGTGCGGCTCACGCATCCTGTATTGCTCACGCCTGGTGAGCTGACCAGGCTGAGGACCCTCGCCGACGAGCTTGGCATCATCCAGCCTGTTCGCCAGCTCTGGCGCGAGACCTACCAGGTCAGCGCCGCTGAACGAGAGACCGCGCTGTACTCGGAGCGCTACGCCGGGCACATTCTCCGCTTCAACCAGGCCTACGGCCTGGCTCGCAGGCGCGGCTGGGCGGGCGGCTTCTTGTCAGGTGCCTGGGATGGCGGCGACACCGCGGTGGCGCGCAGGGACTATCCGCAGGCCGGATTGCGGGCGTCCTGGGAGATCGCTGAGCTCGGGCACGCCAGTTCCGAGGTCGCGGTCGAGCTCTGCCTGACCGGACAGGTCGCCTTCTCGGCGCTTGCCGACCAGGTCAGGGCGCCAGTCCCGCTAGTTGACGTGCCACCAGAGATCTTCTCTGAGGCGATGCGCGACCTTGACCTCGTGGTCAGCGTCACGACGGTGGCCAATGACCCGCTCTGGTTCGAGGACTACCACAGCTACCCCGACCTTGATCAGTACTGGCAGCGGGTAGCGCAAGGCGGCCTCGACCAGCTCAGGACTCACCGGCGTGCGCTGGTCGCGCGCTTCTTCCCTGACCAGGCACCAGGGGGCAAATTTGAGCTGACCGCGTCCGACCTGATAGTGCGCGGCGCGCTCGCCACGTACCGCATCGATCTCGCGACCGCCAACGTCCGCATGGAACCCGGAGGCAAGTGGCTCTCCTTCGACACCCGCCGTCCGAAGGAAGCCGCACTCCGTCACGACATTTACTACGAGCCTGGCTTGGACGACGATGAGATTTTCCAGCGCATCATCGTCCGCGCCGCGGTACTCGCCGATGACGAGCAACTCGCGGGCCGCAAGCTGCTGAAGCAGATCAGAGGCTAGTCATGGCCGACACCACGGTGCTCATCGCGGGCGCAGGCCCCGCGGGTCTCGCGGCCGCCGCTGAACTCGGCTTCCACGGCATCGACTGCATCGCGGTGGAACCGAGGACCGAGGTGTCGCACAGAAGGCCGAGAGCCAAGACCACCAGTGCCCGCACGATGGAGCACTTCAGGCGCTGGGGCATCGCGGGCAAGCTCAGGGCGGCGGCACCCCTGCCCGTGGCCTGGTCACAGCGCGTCACGTTCTGCGAGTCGCTTACCGGACGCAGGATCACCGACTTCGACCACGCCTTCGCCCTCTACACCGAGCCTGACGAGCGGTTCGCCGAGCCCGGCCAGCAGGTACCCCAGCCGGTCGTCGAGGACGTGCTCCGCGAGCATGTCAGTGCCCTGCCAGCCGCGCGCCTGCGGCTAGGCGACCGAGTCGAGTCACTCGAGCAGGACGCGGACGGCGTCACCACGAAGGTCGGCCGCCCTGACGGAACCGCGTACCAGATCAGGTCAAGCTACGTGCTCGGCTGCGACGGCGCGTCAGGCGTGGTCAGGGACCAGGTCGGCGCGGTCTATGAAGGTCACGCCGACCCGCGGCCCAACTTCAACTTCGTCTTCCGCGCCAGGGACCTGGACACCCACCTCGGCCCTTCGGTGCAGTACTGGGTGCTCGGCAAGAACATCGCCGGCCTGGTCGGGCGCCTTGACCTCAACGGCACGTGGTGGGCGATCATGTCTGGCATCGACGAGCAGTACGGCAACGCCCACGCCAGCGAACTCCTCCGCGGGCTCATCGGCCGGCCGTTCGAGCACGAGATCCTGGCGACCGACCCGTGGACAGCGCGCATGATGATCGCCGACCGCTTCTCCAGCGGCCGGGTGTTCCTCGTCGGCGAGAGCGCGCACCTCAACCCGCCCTGGGGCGGCCACGGGTTCAACACCAGCGTGGGCGACGCGGTCAACATCGGCTGGAAGATCGCGGCCGTCGAGCGAGGCTGGGCGCCGCCCGCGCTGCTTGCCAGTTACGACCGGGAAAGGCGCGGAGTCGCCGAGCAGACGATCGCGGTCGCCGCGGCCAACATGAAGGCCCTCGCACGCTCCCTGCCAACCGACGCGGAATCCATCCAGCGGGCCAAGTACGCCGAGTTCCACAGCCTCGGCCTGGTGCTCGGCTACAGCTACGCGGGCTCGCCTGTCATCCAGCCTGGACCCGCGCCCGCGACGGATACGACGGCCTACACGCCGGTCACCGACCCTGGCGCCCGCCTGCCGCACCACTGGCTCGCGGACGGCTCGTCGCTTTACGACCATCTCGGTCCGGGCTTTACCCTCCTCGGGCCGCGCCGCGACCGCGGTCTCGGGGCTCCCCCTGACCTCCCGCTCAAAATCATGGAAGGCCCGCCAGATTACCCGTGGCGAGACGAGTACTTGCTCGTCCGGCCCGACCAGCACATCGCGTGGCGGGCCACGGAGCCGGAGCAGATCGACTTCGGGCTGGTCGCGGGTGAGAAACTGGCCTCAAGCTGACAAGGGGAAGAAGACACATCATGCGAATCGCCACGATCGAAGGGCGCTTGTGCCTGATCGGCGAGGGCTGCACCCGTGCCGTTGACGTGCAAGCCGCCAGTTCCGGCCAGTTCGACGCCAGCCCGGCCGCGGTCTACGACCGCTGGGACGAGTTCACTGCCTGGGCCGCCTCGGCCGAACTGCCGCAAGGAGAGCCGTTCAGCGCCGATGCGCTCGGCTCACCTTCCCCGGCTCCCCGCCAGGTCTTCGCGATCGGCCTGAACTACGGCGAGCACGCCAGCGAGACCGGCTTCGACCGGCCTGACCGGTTCCCGCCGGTATTCACCAAGTTCGCCTCCTGCATCACCGGGCCGCGCGGGCAGATCGTGCTCCCGCCTGGCGGTCACACCGACTGGGAGGTCGAACTCGTCGTCGTGATCGGCCGGCGAGCGTTCCGAACGAACGCCGGCGACGCCTTGAACTGCGTCGCCGGGTACGCCGTCGGGCAGGACGTGTCCGAGCGGATCACCCAGGCCGCCGCCGCCCCGCCCCAGTGGAGCCTGGGCAAGTCGTTCCCCGGCTTCGGCCCCGTCGGTCCCTGGCTGGTGACGCTCGATGAGTTCGATGACCCGTCCGACCTGGAGCTTGGCTGCTCGGTCAACGGCGGGGAGATGCAGAAGGGCCGCACCAGCGAACTCATCTTCGGCGTGCCCGAGCTGATCGAGCAGCTTTCGGCGGTGGTGCCGCTGCTCCCGGGTGACCTTATCTTCACGGGAACGCCCTCGGGCGTCGGCATGGGCAGGAAGCCGCCACGCTGGCTGGCGCCAGGTGACGTCCTCACCACCTACATAGAAGGCATCGGCGAAATGCGGCACGTGTTCGTCGCGAGCGAGTAATGGCAGCAAATAAAGGAGTGGCCCGATGAGCCTGCACGGATTGCTATCGGTAACCATAGGTGTACCCAACGTCGACGAAACGGCCGCTTACTACACCGAATTCGGGCTTAAAGTCGAATCCGATAACTGGTTCAGCACCACGGATGCCGGCCGTCAGCTACATCTCGTGCACGCACCGGTACGTTGCCTGCGGGAAATGCGGATCGGCGTCGACGACGCAGACGACCTTTCCCGTGCCGCCGCTGCCCTCGCCGGCCTGGGCGTCGTCGCCGAACTCAACGGCACGCTGCGCACCGCCGAGCCCGTGACCGGCGCGCGCATGGTGCTCGAGGTCGCGCCGCGTACCAGGCAGGAGCCGCTGCCTGCCAGCGTCTACAACGGCCCTGGCCGGTTCGACAGGATCGGTGACCGCGCGGCGGGATTCATGCGGGCCAACCCTGTACAGCCGCGCAAACTTGGCCATGCGGTACTCGGCAGCACGAACCACGAGGCCACGATCGCGTTCTTTACCGAGGGACTCGGCTTCAAGGTCAGCGACAGGATCAAGAACGTCGGCGCCTTCCTCCGCTGCTCAAGCGACCACCACAACGTGCTGGTGCTCGGCGCTCCGGTCAGCTTCCTGCACCACACGTCCTGGCAGGTCGATGACATCGACGACGTCGGCCGCGGTGCCTGCGCGATGCTTGAAGGCAACCCTCAACGGCACGTCTGGGGGCTGGGAAGGCATTACGCCGGATCCAACTTCTTCTGGTACCTCAAGGACCCGGCAGGAAACTTCTCCGAGTATTACTCGGACATGGACTGCATCATCGACGATCAGCTCTGGACACCTGAAGACCTCGAAGGCGCACGCGGACTGTTCGCCTGGGGTCCGCCGCCGCCGCCTTCATTCCTGCGGCCAGACGATCTCGCCGAGATGATGACCGGAGCGCACGCCGCGCGGTGAGTTTTCGCGCTGTTACTAACCGGAGAAGCGAAATCTAACCGTGACAACCCTCCTATCCGTGGCATAGGTTAAGCGGCGCAGCCGATTCATCTAATGCCTCTAGGAGGGCTGTATGGGTCTAATCAGTCGCCCTGTCCGTGCCGGCGCCGTGGCCGTCATGGGACTGGCGATCGCTGGCTACACCAGCGCCTTCGCTGCGAGCGGCGCGGTAGCGGCACCAGCAGTTGCCGGACCGCATCTCGTCGCGCTGAAGAACAGCGTGAACCCGACCACCGACAAGATCACGGGCGCTTACAGCAGCTCCCGCATGTCGGTCGAGGTGGCGCTGGCCCCGAGGAACGCATCAGGGCTGGCTCACTCGCTGAAGGCGCTGTACTCCAAGCACAGCGGTGCCTATCACAACTGGCTGCGCACCGGGCAGTTCGACGCCAGGTACGCTCCGACCACGGCGAGTCGCAACGCGGTCAAGAGTTACCTCAGGAGCGAGGGCCTCAAGATCGCGAAGTCGAGCTCGCCGTTCCTGGTCCGCGCCGTCGGCTCGAGCGAAAAGGTCAAGACCGCCTTCCACACGACGCTGAGCAACTACCGCGACCCGCACGGGGTGCGGTACTTCTCCAACTCGACCGCCGTCGAGCTGCCCGCCTCGATCGCCTCGCACGTCTATGGCGTGATCGGCCTCACCAACACCGTGCGCGACCAGTCCAACATCGCACGGGTAGCGCACCAGAAGCGGGCGTCGGGCACCCGTCCGGCTCTCGCCGGCAACCCGCCAGCCTGCGACACCCCTTACCCGAGCGAGCAGGCGATCGCCAACGCGCTTCTCGGCATCAGCGGCATCTCTCCCGGTTACGGCGGCAGCCCTGGCTGCAACGGCCTGACCCCGTCGCAGACCAACGGAATCTACAACGCGCCGAACGCCGGCCCTCGTGGCAAGGGCGCTGGCGTGAACATCGCGGTCTTCGAGCTGTCCGCCTACCAGGCGTCTGACATCGACACCTGGGCGCACACGTTCTACGGCCCGCACTTCAACCCGCCGCTGGTCAACGTCAACGTGGACGGCGGTCCGCTGAACCCGGTTTGCCCGGCGGGCGATGAGTGCCCGCCTGACTTCAACGGCTACGCCGGCGACATCGAGGTCGACGCCGACATCGAGATGCAGCTTTCGATCTCGCCAGACGTGTCGCACCTCATCGTCTACAACGCGCCGAACGACTTCACCGGGCAGACCGAGCTCGATGAGTACACGGCGATCGCCAACGCCAACAAGGCCGCGTCGGTCAGCTCAAGCTGGGCGGTCTGCGAGAACGACGTCGACGCCGCTTACGTGCAGGCAGAAAACGTCGTGTTCGAGCAGATGGCCATGCAGGGCCAGAGCATGTTCGGTGCCGAGGGCGACACCGGCGCGTTCTCCTGCATCAGGTCAGACGGCACCACGATCCTGAACGTTCTCGACCCGCCGAGCCAGCCCTGGGTAACCAGCGTGGGCGGCACCTCGCTCGAGAACTTCGACCCGGCAGCGAACCAGAACCCGTCGTACCCGAGGGGCCAGGAGACCATCTGGAACTACCTCAACCTGTGCAACGCCACCGCGACCAACGAAGACGGCCTGTCCGGCTTCGACTGGTGCGCGGGCGACGGAGCCGGCGGCGGCGGCAACAGCGAGTACTGGGGCCGGCCGTTCTACCAGTTCGGTGCCGGCGTGAACAACCCGTACACCCAGCACGCCAACGGCAGTACCGAATGCCAGCTCGCCTCGACGGGCACGCCGTGCCGTGAGGATCCTGACGTATCGGCCAACGCCGACGAGAACACCGGGTACGCCGAGTACTGCACGGGCAACGCGAACACGCCGTTCAGTGTCTGCGGATCGTTCAGCGGCAGCCAGGTTCCCGCTGGCTGGTTCGAGATCGGCGGCACGAGCCTGTCGTCGCCGTTGTGGTCGGGCATTGCCGCCGACCGCGACAGCTTCCAGGGCTTCCGCAGCGGCAACCTGAACCCGCTTCTGTATCTCCTGTACAACATCGCGCCAAATGTCTACTTCCACGACATTACCGGTGCGGGCACCCCGGAGACCGGCAACGGTTTCTTCCCGACAACCAGGGGCTATGACGAGGCGACCGGCATCGGCACCCCGAACATGGCCGCGATCATCACCGGCAGCCTGTAACTACTAGATCAGCTAGATCCGCGAACCCCCACGCCGTTACGGCGTGGGGGTTCGCCGTCCACGCCCGCCCCGCACAGCATCAAGTAGCCACCGATGCCGCGGCTGGGCCAGGACCAACAGCATCGGTGGCTCCGCGATGCTGCGGGAACCGCATCAGGTAGCCACCGATGTCCCTGGCCCTGGGCCGCGAACGACAACGACGGGCCAGCGATGCTGTGCGCCTCGGCGGAATGCCGGGAACGCACTTAGCGGGCTGGGGTGGCCGGGGTGGTGCTGCCTTCGAGTTTCAGGTTGGGCAGTACCGGGTCGAGCCAGCGTGGCATCCACCAGGCGTGCTTGCCGAGCAGCGTCATCACGGAGGGGACCAGGATCATCCTGACCAGCGAGGCGTCGATGAGGACCGCGAAGGCCATGCCGATCGCCAGCATCTTCACCGTCGGCTCGGAGTTGAGCACGAAGCTGGCGAAGACCACGACCATGATGCTGGCCGCCGTGGTGATGACGCGGGCGGTCGCGCCGATGCCGATCGCCACGCTGCGGTGCGGGTCGCCGGTCCTGATCCAGGCCTCGTGGACGCGCGAGAGCAGGAACACCTCGTAGTCCATCGACAGGCCGAAGACGATGCAGAACACCACCATCGGCACGTACGCGGGGATCGGCAGCGTCGTGTGCAGGCCGATCAGGCTGGCGCCCCAGCCCCACTGGAACACGGCGACGATGATGCCGACGGCGGCGCCAATCGACAGCAGGTTCAGGATCGCCGCCTTCGTCGCGATCACGACCGAGCGGAACGCCGTGGTAAGCAGGATGTAAGAGATCGCGATCACGGCCAGGATGAGCCAGATCAGCCGTCCGGTGATCCGGTCGGTGAAGTCCACGTTGCCCGCCGTGGTCCCGGTGACATAGGTGGTCACGTGCGACTTGGGCAGCACGGTGTCGCGCAGCGTCTTGACCAGGTCGCTGGTCGCGGTGGCCTGCGGGCGCGTGGTCGGGATGACGTTGAGAATCGCGGTGGTACCCGCCTGGTTGATCAGCGGGGGCGACACCGACTTGACGCCGCTGGTCTTCGCGACGTTCGAGCTCATCGTCATCAGCAGCTTGTCATTGGCCGAACCGGACTGTTTCGGCAGTTCGACGACGACGGTGAGCGGCCCGTTTACCCCGACGCCGAAACCTTCCGAGATCAGGTCGTAGGCTCGCCTGTTGCTCTCTGAGGTGGGGTTGGTGCCGTTGTCCGGCTGGGCCAGGTCGATCGAGAACAGCGGAATGGCGAGCACGACAAGCACGACCACGCTGAAGATCGCCCAGGGCCAGGGGCTGTCGCTGACCCGCCTGCCCCACCTGGCGAAGCCGCTGTTCTCGTGTTCTTCCTCGGTCCTGGCCGCGGTACGCCTGGCCTGCTCGCGTGCCGAGATGCCTGCCTTCCTCGCCTGGAGGCGGTCGCGCAGGCTGCGGACGGCTTCGTTCACGCCGCCCATGAACGCGGGGACCAGCGTGAGCGCGACCAGCATGGTGAGCGCGACCACGATCGCGGCCGCGAGGCCGAGCGCGCCGACGAAGCTGACGCCGGAAATATAAAGGCCGAGGATAGAGATCACCACGGTGCTGCCCGCGACCACGATCGCGGCGCCAGAGGTTCCTTCCGCGTGCCTGGCCGAGGTCACGACGTCCATGCCGGTGTCCATTTGCTCCCTGTGCCTGGCCATCAGGAACAGCCCGTAGTCGACGGCGACGCCGAGGCCGAGGAGCGTGGCGATGATCGGCGCCGTGGTCGGGAACGTGATGCTGGCGGCGAGTATGCCGAGCAGCGACAGCCCGGCTCCGACGCTGAACAGGGCGGATACCAGCGGGATCGCCGCAGCGATGAGGGAACCGAACATGAAGAGGAGCAGCAGGAGCGCGCAGCCGAGACCGATCGCCTCTGACGTGGTGTCGCTGTTCGTCTGGCCGATGTTGCCGGCGCCGGCGCCGTAGTCGACGCGGAGGCCGGCCCTGGTAGCCGGTTCGACGGCCTTGTTGAGCTTGTCCAGGTAACTGGTGCCCAGCGAGTAGGGATTGACGTTCCACGACACGCTCGAGTAGGCGATGGTGCCCTTTGCCGAAATCTGGCCGCTTGCGGTTGAAGAGAAGGGGGAGACGGCCTTGATGACGTGCGAGAGCTTTGCCACGTTCGCGGTCGCCTGATTGACCGCGGCCTGGTCGGCTGTCACCTTGCCGCCCGGTGAGGAGAAGACGATCTGACCGCCGTAGCCGCCTTGCTTACTGAACGTGTCGTTCAGCACGTTCAGCCCGTTCTGTGACTCGCTACCTGACACGGTGTAGTTGTTGATGTAGTCGCCGCCCCAGGCGTGCTTGGCCGCCAGCAGGCCGCCGAGGATGATCAGCCAGCCGACGATGACGATCAGGTACCGCCGGGAGGCGAACGCGCCTAGCCGCTCAAGAAGCAAATTCACGGCTCATCCTGACCGGAACGCCCGCCGCCGAGCCTCATCCCGCACGGGTGATTCGCCGCGAGGACAGGCGAAGTCAGCGCATTGTCGGGGTCATGTAGGGGGCACGTCACTGGTCCCGCGGTGCCCGTCAGGGGAGCATCGATGACAGGCGGGTGAAGGAGCTGGACTGATGGCATCGCAGCGAGCTGGCACGCTTCCGGTGAGGCTGATTCCGTTCGTCGGCAGGCAGCGCGAGCTGAAGGACGTCGTTGACGCGCTCGGCTTCTGCCGGCTGCTCACGCTGACCGGGCCTGGCGGCATGGGCAAGACCAGGCTCGCGCTGGCCGCCGCCGGGCTGGCCGTCGAGAACTTCTGCGGCGAAGTCTGCTGGGTGGAACTGGCCGCGGTGACCGACCCCGACGCGGTGCCTGCCGCGGTAGCCCAGCGGCTGGGGATCGCAGAGAGCCAGGGCGCCGACGTCGCGGCCATGATCGCGGAGGAACTCGGCGACCGGCGGACGCTGATCGTGCTCGACAACTGCGAGCATCAGACCGCCGCCGCGGCCAGTCTGGCAGGCCGGCTGCTCGCTGCCTGCGAGGGCCTGACCATCCTCGCGACAAGCAGGGAGGTGCTCGGCGTTGACGGCGAGCATAGCTGGCCGGTTCCGCCGCTTTCGCTGCCAGGATCAGAGCCGGTCCCTTCGGCGGAGGTCCTGGCTGGATTCGACGCGATCAAGCTGTTCGAGCAGCGTGCGCGGCTCGTGCTGCCGGTCTTCAGGATCGCGGACGACAACGCGGCCGCCGTGGCGGAGGTCTGCAGGCGGCTCGATGGCCTGCCGCTTGCCATTGAGCTGGCCGCTGCCAGGATGCGGGTCCTTTCCGCTGGCCAGCTCGCCGAGCGGCTCGACGACCTCTTCGCGGCGCTCGGTGCTGGCGCGAGGACCGCTCCGCCCAGGCACCAGACACTGCGCGCCACGCTTGACTGGAGCTACGACCTGCTCGATGACCAGGAAAGGGCGGTGCTGAGGCGGCTCGGGGTCTTTCCTGCTGGTTTCACGCTCGGCGCCGCCGAGCAGGTCGCCGAAGGGGGCGAGATCTCGCCTGGCGACCTGCTCGAGCTGCTGACCAGGCTGACCGACAAGTCGCTGATCAGGGTCGACTTCACCGGTTCCAGCGCGCGTTATTACCTGCTCGAGACCGTGCGCGAGTACGCGCGCGAGCGCTTGGCCGAGGCAGGGGAAGATGAGCAGGCCGCGCTGTCGCACCTGTGTTACGTCATCGACCTGGTGGAACGGCTTGAGCCAAGGATCGAAAGGTGCGAGCCCTGTGGCGGGCCCGATGATTTCGAGCGGGTCCTTGACCGGCTCGACGCCGAACTGCCGAGCTTGCGTGTCGCGTTCGAGTACGCGAGCACCCGCGGTGATGGCGTCTCGGCGCTCAGGGTGGCCGCGCCGCTTGGGCGGTTCGCGTACTTGCGCGGGCACTACCAGCTCATCAGGGCCTGGCTTGACGAAGCCGTGAGCGTGGGCACAGGCGATGGCGCGCGACCACCGCTGCGGGCGAAGGCCCTGCTAGGCAGCGGGCGGCTGGCGCTTCTCCAGTGTGATTACGTGCCCGCGGTGCGCCGGCTCGAGGCGGCGCTCAGGCTCTACACCGAACTTGATGACCCGGCAGGGATCTCCGCCGCCCTGCAGATCCTTGGCAGCGTGGCACGGGAGCAGGGCAGGTACGTGCGCTCACTTGAGCTGAACACGCAGAGCCTGGCCGCTGCGGAAGCGATCGGCGACCAGTGGGCGATCGCGAGCGCGCGGAATTACCTTGCTTTCTCCGCCTGGCTGCAGTGCGACTTCGACAGGGCCGATGAGGAAGCCTCGGCGGCGCTGCGCGTCTTCCGTGATCTCGGCGATGCTGAGGGGATCGTCTGGTCGCTGATCAGCCTCGGCGCCGTGGCCAGGTACCGGCATCACGATGATCTGGCTGCCGGATTGCTGGCGGAAGCGGAGGCCCGCTCGGCCAGGATCGGGTTCAGGGAAGGCGTCGCCTGGTCGCTCGAGCAAACCGGGCTGCTGGCGTTCTCGCGTGGCGAGTCAGGGGCTGGCCGGCTGCTGCGTGAGAGCCTGGCCCTGCACAGGGAACTGCGGGACAGGTGGCGGACGTGCGGCCTGATCGAGGACCTCGCGGCGCTGACGCTTGCCCAGGGACGGGCGTCCGAGGCGGTATCGCTGCTCGCGGCGGCCGAGCACGCCAGGAAGGCCATCGGGACCGTGGTGGCTCCTTGCGAGGCGGTCATGCACGATGAGACCGTGGCAGGGGCCAAGGCCGTGCTCAGCGCGGAGGAGTACGCCTCGGCGTGGCAGCACGGAATCATCGCCTCTGCCGACGACCTGCTGGCGCGGCTCGACGGTGACGCTCCGCTGTCCAGGCCGGGTCCGGTCATTGCCTCGCCTGTACCGGCTGTACCGCCCGCGTCGCAGGCCGCCGGCTCAGCGCCGTTGCGCGTTAAGGCTCTCGGTGCCGGGATCGTGAGCCGTGGCGAGGTCCAGGTGACCGCCGCCGACTGGGGGTACGCCAAGCCTCGGGAACTGCTCTTCCTGCTGATCTCCTCGCCGCCGCTGACCAAGGAGCAGATCGGGGCCGCGCTCTGGCCTGACCTGGCGCCCAAGCAGCTAGGTAACGCCTTGCATACCGGGCTGCGCGGCCTGCGGCGTGCGCTCGGCGACCCAAGCTGGGTTGTGTATGCCGACGGCCGTTACGCGTTCAACGCTGATCTTGAGTTCGACTGTGACCTGACCGCGTTCGAGGCCGCGCTGGCGGGCGCGAACAGGGCCAGGCCGGCGGCGTCCGCGCTGCCCGAGCTCGAGAAGGCGATCAGGGCGTACGGCGGTGACTTCCTGGCGGGCGTGGCGGCCGGTGACTGGGCGCTGACCCGCCGCGAGGAGCTGCGCCGCCGGTTCGAGTCGGCGCTGCTGGCCGCTGGCCGCCTGCATGCTGGTGCGGGCCGTCTCGGCCCGGCGGTGTCCGCCTTCCGGCGGGCGGTCGCTCACGAGCCGCTCAACGAGACCGCGCACAGGGAGCTGATGACGTGCTGGGCCAGGCAGGGCGAGACGGCCCGCGCGGTCGGGCACTACCACGAGCTGGCCAGGCTGCTTGACGAGCAACTCGGCGTGCCGCCTGCCGCCCAGACAACGGCCGTGTACCAGAAGCTCGTCGCCCCCTGAGGTTCCCCCCGCGCCGCGATGGTTCCCACGGTGGCCGGCAGGCACGCTGGTCAGCGGCAGCAGGAAGTCCTGCCGCCCCGGCACTGCCGCCGGCGTCCACGACAGGAGCTCTCCATGCCAGACCGAATCGCACCGCCCGCCGCCAGGCAGCCGGCCGAAGTTGTCGAGCTGGTGTCGGCGGCAATGAGCGACGGTGACCTGGAGGCGGCGCTCGCGCAGTACGAGCCAGGCGCCTTGCTCCTGCCGTGGGCCAGCCGCGCCGCCGAGTCTGGCGGCAGCGCCAAATACCTTCTTGACCAGCTCATGGAGCTGCGGCTGCCGCTGTCAGTGCTGGTTTACCGTGTGCTTGAGGTCGGCGACCTCGCCTTGCTGCTCGTGCGGCGCGACATGTGCGGCAGAAGTGCCGACGGCCAGCACGTCGCGCTCTCCGGTCACGGTGCCACGATGGCACGTCGGCTGCCAGGTGGTCCTTGGCTGATCGTGGTCGATGCCTGGCAGCTCAGCGAGATCGATGAGGTGGTTTTCTGAGCTCAGGCCCACTGGGGAGCGGCGCCTGCGGGCAGTGGCACGTCGAGGCCGTTCAGCAGGAACGAGATCAGCGTGTAGTAACCGCACAAAGTGATCAGCTCGACGAGTCCTTCCTCGCCAAGCAAGCGCACGGCCGCGTCGCAGGTTTCCTGGCTGAGTTGTCCTGACCGCGCAAGCTGGCTCGCGACCGAGTAAACGGTCCGCTCGTCCTGCCTTTCCTCGTCGAACGGCGGGTACTCGCCGCGTCCGATCGCGTCGACGACCGCATCGGCAACGCCGTGCCGTCGCGCCATCCTCGCGTGCGCCCACCACTCGAACTCAGCCTGCCACCTGGCACCGACAGTGATGATCGCGAGCTCGGTCAGGCGGCGTTCGATCGAGGTGCCGTACCGCACGGCCGCCCCGAGCGCGCTGAGGTGACGGCCGACGCCTGGCGCGTGCACGAACGCGTTGAACGGCCCGCGAAGGCCGCCGTGCTCGTTCACCATCACGTCGCCGCGGGTGCCTACGATGTCGTCCCACACCTGCTTTCCTTCGGGCCCGAGTTCGTCATAGCGCAGATAAGGCAGTCGGCTCATGTGAGGACACTAACGCTAGTAACGCGAGCCAGACTCTGACGGGCCAGGCTGCGGACGTGAGGGGGCTGGGATGGGTGAGGCAGTTGCGGTGCTTGACGGCCGGACTCTGGGGTGCGAGCAGGTGCGGGCGGTGGCACGCGGCCAGAGCAACGCGACGGTGAGCGCGGAAGGCAGGGAACGGGCAAGGGCGGCGGCCGCGCTGGTCTCGCGAGAGGCGGCCGTACGGGCGGTCTACGGACGCACCACGGGTGTCGGCGCCAACCGTGATCAGCTCGTGGCCAGCTCAGAACACGAGGAGCACGGATACCGGCTGCTGCACAGCCACGCGGGGGGCGGCGGCGAGCCGATCGCTGCCGAGCTCAGCCGTGCCATGCTTGTCGTCAGGACGAACCAGCTCGCCGCGGGCGGGTCAGGGGTGGATCCAGGGGTGCTTGACCCGCTGCTCGCGGCGATCAACGCCGGCCTTCGGGTACCTGTGCCCAGGTACGGCGCGATCGGCACAGGCGACCTGACCGCGCTCGCGGTTGTGGCACTCTGCCTGCTCGGTGACCGCGACTGGCAACCAGAGGGGGCCGTGCAGCCCCGGTTCAGGCTGGCATCGGCGGACGCTCTCGCCTTCTTGTCGAGCAACGCCGCCACCATCGGCGAGGCCGCACTCGCCTGCGCTGACCTGGCTGAGCTGCTGCTCGCCGCGGTCGTGATCGCGGCGCTCTCGCACGAGGCGACCTCCTCATCGACGGAGCCTTACGCCGCAGCGGTTCAGGCCGCGCGGAGCTACCCTGGGCAGAGCGCAGTCGCCGCGATCCTGCGCGCGCTGCTTGGCGGCGGCCCGCCAGCGAAGCGGATACAGGACCCTTACGGGTACCGCGCCTTGCCGCAGGTGCACGGGCCGGCGCTCGACGCCGTTCGTTACGCGGAACATGTCACCGCGACCGAGCTGAACGCGGCGGCGGAGAACCCGCTGGCCGACGTGACCGCAGGCGCGGTCTGGCATAACGGCAACTTCCATACGGCATACCTTGGCCTGGCACTGGACGCGGTCCGCGCGGCGCTCTTCCAGACCGCCGCGCTGTCGGCGGCGCGGCTTGGCACGCTGGTCGAGCCCTCGTTCACCGGCCTGGCCCCGTTCCTGGCGGCCGATCAGCTACCCAGTTCGGGAATCATGATCCTGGAATACGTGGCCCATTCGGCGATCGCCGATATCCGCAGGCTGGCGGCACCGGCCGCACTAGGCAGCGCCGTGCTGTCCAGGGGCGTGGAAGAGCACGCGGGCTTTTCCACCCAGTCGGCACGGGCCACTACCGAGGTGACAGGCGCCTATCTGATCGTGCTTGCCTGCGAACTGGTCGCCGCGGTCAGGGCGCTGCGCATGCGCGGCCAAAGGCCAGCCTCCGACGCGCTGTCCGAGGCGTTTGCCCTGGCCGATTCGGCGCTGCCGCCCGGCTACGCCGACCGGCCGCTCGATGCCGACCTCGTGGCCGCGCAAAAGCTCATCCCCCGGCTCGCGCTGATCGCCCGCGCGGCCTGACCATGCGCCACCGGATTACCATAAGGGCTGAGTTTCACCCTAATAAAGGGTTATAATCCATCCTTCAGTAGAGTCGTGCTTTACCGGAGAGGGCTGTGAACCACGTTGTCCTGATTTATCGCGACGATGAGGAGTTCGCCGGCCGGGTCAGTAACTTTCTGCGTGAGGCCATGGAAAGTGACGGCCTGGCCGTTCTCATTGCCACTCCCGCCCACAGCGCTCTCGTCCAGGCCAGGCTGGCTCGCAGCGGCACCGACGTGTTCGCGGCGGCTGTCGGCGGCCGGTACCTGGTGATCGACGCGAAGGAGATGCTGCGCCGCTGCACGGTAGCCGGCTGGCCAGACCCTGGCCGGTTCTGGCGGGTCATGAGCCCGCTGGTCGGACATGACGCGGAGGCCGGCCGTCCAGTGCGGGTGTCAGGTGACATGGTGCGGCTTTTCTGGGAGGCCGGGATGTACAGCGAAGCGCTCGAACTCGAGGCCAGGTGGGCGGACCTGGCCGCCAGGTACCCGTTCAAGCTGATGTGCGGCTACCCGGCGAGTTCCGCACCTGGCGATCCACGGGCGGCCGCGCTCGCGAAGGTGCTCGGGCTGCACGCCATTGCCGCGCCGGCCGCGAGAAACAACGAGTGACGGGCGAATTTCGGCAAAGCCCGTGCCCTGTTGTTATCAAGATGTTATCCACCGCAGGGGGTGCTGGTCATGAGAAGACTGCTAACTTCCGGTGCTGTATTGCCGATTTCCATGCCAGGAAGCGGCGGATAAAAGGCGTGGGGGTCGGCTCGTTACGGTGGCCTTCCTGGCCACCCCTCGAGGATGAGGCGAGTATGCCAGGACAAAGCGGAGGAGCACGGCTGGTGCACGTCCGATCTAGGAAGATTCCCCTACTGGCGGCGGCCGGTTCGGTGCTGGCCCTGGTGGCCGGTACCTCGGCAAGCGCCGTCGCGGCGCCAGCCGCACCGGAAGTTCATTCCGAAGCGTACGCACCGATGACGAGCGCGCTCGCCGCGCAGTTGTCCAAGAACGTCAGCCAGCACGTGATCGTGGTTATGAAGACCCAGTTCGCGGCCGCTCACGAGGGCACGCGGGCCGCTACGACGCGGTCGGCAATGGCGCGGGCCGCCCAGGCTCCGCTGATCGCGGAACTGCACGAGGTGCACGCGACCAGCATCAAGTCGTACAGCCTCGTCGACGCGCTCGCCGCGACCGTCTCCAAGGGCGAGGAAGCCAGGCTTAAGGCCAATGCCGCGGTCAAGGAAGTCATTCCTGACGTGACGATCAAGGGCCCGAACCCGCTCGACCCGACGGCCCAGACGACCGTTGCGAAGGCGAGCAGGAAGTCGCACTCGAACAAGCCGGCGCTGACGCCCAACACCATCCCTGGTGCCTGCTCGGCGACGACGCCTCAGCTTGACCCCGAGGGCCTGTCGCTGACCAACACCGACTCCGACAACCCGAGCCAGCCGACCGCCCGGTCGCTCGGCATCACCGGAGCCGGAGTCAAGGTCGCCTGGATCGCTGACGGGGTCGACCCGAACAACATCAACTTCATCCGGTCAAACAACACCTCGGCCTTCGTCGACTACCAGGACTTCACTGGTGACGGACCCGGCCAGCCGACCAGCGGCGACGAGGCGTTCCTTGACTCGAACACGATCGGCGGGCAGGGCCTGCACACCTACAACGTGCAGAACTTCGCTGCCCAGGCCGACCCCACGGCGTGCAACATCAGGATCGAGGGTGTAGCTCCCGGCGCCAGCATGGTCGGTCTTGACGTGTTCGGCACGTTCGAGGACACCACGGAGTCGAACTTCCTCCAGGCGATCAACTACGCGGTCGAGACCGATCACGTCAACGTGATCAACGAGTCCTTCGGCTCCAACCCGTTCCCCGACATCACCTCCCTCGACGTGACCAAGCAGTTCAACGACGCTGCCGTCGCGGCCGGCGTGGTGGTCACCGTGTCAAGCGGTGACGCGGGCTCGACCAACACCATCGGCTCGCCGTCGACCGACCCGAAGGTCATCTCGGTCGGCGCGTCGACGGACTTCCGCTTCTATGCTCAGACCAACTACGCGGCGGCGGACTACTTCGCCACCAGCGGCTGGCTGAACAACAACATCAGCTCGCTCAGCTCGGGCGGCTTCAACGAGACCGGCGGAACGGTTGACCTGGTTGCCCCTGGTGACCTCAGCTTCGCCTCGTGTGACGCCAGCCCGGTCTTCGCCGGCTGCGTCAACTTCAAGGGCCAGTCATCGGATGTGGAGGAAAGCGGCGGCACCAGTGAGTCCTCACCGTTCGTGGCGGGCGCGGCTGCCCTCGTGATCCAGGCCTACCGCCAGACCCACAGTGGCGCCACGCCGACCCCGGCGCTGGTCAAGCAGATCCTGGTCAGCACCGCGTCCGACCTCGGCGCCCCGGCGAACGAGCAGGGCGCTGGCCTGCTGAACAGCTACAAGGCCGTTCAGCTCGCCGAGTCGATCCACACCTCGGACGGTTCGCCGTCCGTGACCGGCACGACCCTGCTGAAGTCCCCGACCCAACTCAACGCCGTGGCCAAGCCTGGCGACAGGGAAGACTTCAAGGTCACGATCACCAACGAGAGCTCGTCCAAGGTGACCGTGAACAGCTCGACCCGCGCCATCGGTCCCGACCAGAACGTTCAGTCAGGCAGCGTCACGCTGAGCGACACGAACAGCCCGCAGTTCACGAACTTCCAGGGCCTGCCGAACAACTACTCGACCTTCACCTTCAACGTCCCGTCCGGGCAGAACCGGCTCGACGCGCAGATCGCATACCCGGCTAACCCGGCCCGCGGCAACAACGCCAGGGTCAGGCTTATCCTGATCACACCGACCGGCCAGTTCGCCGCGCACTCGCTACCGCAGGGCGTGGGCAACTACGGCAACGTGGATGTCGTGAACCCGGCGGGAGGCACGTGGACCGGCGTCATCTTCGGCATCACGGCCGCTGACGGCGGCACCAACGGGTCCGTGCCATGGCGGGTCGCGACGCAGAAGTACGTGTCGTTCGGCTACACCTCGCCGGCGAGCGTGAAGCTGGCACCTGGCGCGAGCCGCGTGATCCACGTGCACGAGCGCACCCTGACCAGCGCTGGCGACAGCGACGGCTCGGTCGTGTTCGACGAGGGCGGAGGCAACGTACTCACCACCGTCCCGGTGACGCTGCGCGCTCAGCTCAAGTTCACCGACAAGAACGCCAACTTCAGCGGATTGCTGACCGGCGGCAACGGCCGGCCGAACGGCGAAGGCCAGGTCGACTACTACGAGTTCCGCGTCACGCACGACGACAGGAACATCCTGGCCAACGTCAAGCTGACCAACGACGCCAACGACCCGGTCGGCGCCTACCTGGTCGACCCGGACGGCAACGTCGGCGGTTACGGACAGAACTCCATCAACGGCAACCAGGGAACCGCGCTGTCGGCCTTCGCGGATCACCCGATCCCCGGCATGTGGACTCTGATCATCGACTTCGCCGAGCCAGTCGTCGGCGATGAGGTGCAGCAGAACTTCACCGGCAACGTTGCCTTCAACGCCGCTGACGTCACCGCTGCCGGCCTGCCAGACAACGCGGCGACCAAGCTGGCGGCCGGAACCCCGGTCACCATCCCTGTTCACATCACGAACACCAGCGACCAGGCGGAGGACTTCTTCGTCGACCCGCGCCTGAACTCGGACACGACCTTGGCCCTGGCGCCGTTCAGCCAGGCGAGCGGGCTTGCCCTGCCGCTCGTCGTCGGCCCGCCTGTGTGGTTCATGCCGACCGAGTCCACCAGCGTGTCCGTGGGGGCGACCGCCAGCCTGCCGATCGAGTTCGACTACGGCGCCAACCAGGGCGACCCCGACCTGGTGAGCAGCATCGGCACCAGCGCCAGCGGCAGCTACACCACGCCTGCCGGTGACCTCACCAACGGCTTCTGGTTCGCCGAGCCGAGCGAGATCGGCCCGTACCCGTCGGGCGCGCCCGCGGGCACGGTCAGCATGGCGATGTCGGTGACTTCCCTTGCCTTCGACAACTCGGTAACCTCAACGACCGGTGACCTCGAGCCGGCCGCCATCAACCCGGCGACGACCTTCTCGCCGGTCGTCATCAACCCAGGTCAGACGGCCACGGTCAACGTGACCATCACCCCGTCAGGCTCGTCGGGCACGGTAGTCAGCGGAACGCTGTTCATCGATGACTTCCTGACCAACGTCCCGCCATTCGGGCAGCAAGGCGCCGACGAGGTGACCGGCCTGCCTTACACCTACACGATCAAATAGCAGCAAGTAAGCACCTCATGGAGGGGTCAGGCGGTGCGAGTCACCGTCTGGCCCCTCTTGCCGCGCCAGGTTCCTGGGCAGTCGTCATGGGCTGCGGCATCGTCTCGGCCGACCTGTTCACGATCGGGCAGGTCATCCTTTCCGATGTGCTCCTGTGGTTCGCGGTAGCTGCCTGGCTGCTGCTCGCCGTCAGGCTGCTGAGCTCGGCCGGCCTGATCAGGCAGGAATTCAAGTCGCCTGCCATTCTCGGCGGCGTCGCTGGCACGGCCGTGCTTGGCGCCAGATTCGCCGTCCAGGGCGACAGGCTGGCGGCCGCCGTCCTGCTCGGGCTCGCGGCACTTTGGGGTGCCGTCGCGCTGGTGCCGGTGCTCAGGGACTGGCAGGGTCCAGTGACGGGCACGTCGTTCCTGGTGAGCGTCGCGATCTCGGGCCTCGCCGGGCTGAGCGCGACGGTCGCTTTGCTTGACGAGGCTCGCTGGCTGCTCGGCGTCGCGGTCGTGGTGAGCGCCTTCGGCCTCGTCAGCTACGGCATCATCGCGTGGCGGTTCGACCGCGGCGAACTCGGCTCGGCTGCTGGCGATCACTGGGTCGCCGGCGGTGCGCTCGCCATTGCCACGCTCGCCGTCGGCAAGATCACGCTCAGCGCCACCGCGCTTTCCGCTTACCAGGACTGGCACGGAGCGCTTGCTGACCTCACGCTGGCGCTGTGGTGCGTCGCCATGGCCTGGCTGGTCGTGCTCATCGGCAGCGAGATCGCCAGGCCAAGGTTCAGGTACGACGTGCGCCGGTGGGCCACGGTCTTCCCGGTCGGGATGTTCGGTGCCTGCAGCTTCGCCGTCGGCGAGACCTCGGGCATCCGGGGGATCACGGACTTCGCCAGGGCCTGGACCTGGGTCGCCTTGACGGTCACGGTCGTCGTGCTCGCCGGGCTGGCGCGGAACGTGATCCGTACCGTCAAAATGGTGTGAACGCTATCGACTGGAGGTAAGCAGTGACGCTGGCCACCGATGGACTTGAGGCCGACAGGGCCGCCTTGCTCGGGATCTGCTCTGGCCTGACCGAGACCGACTGGCAGGCAGAGAGCGGCTGCGCAGGCTGGACGGTGCGAGACGTGGTGTCGCACATGGCGGCGCTCTACTGGCTGGTCGTGGACCCGAAGAAGCTTCCCGACGTCACCGGCCTGCCCACCGAACAGGCGCAGGAGGTCTACGTCGCCGCTCGCCGGCCGCTCAGTCCCGCAGAAATCGTCGCCGACTACGAGTCGGTGAGCGCCGCGGCGTTGCCGATCCTGGCCAGCCTGGACGGCCAGACCTTCGAGTTGCCGCTCGGTGACCTGGGCACCTATCAGGCGACGGTGGTACCTACCGCATACAACTTCGATCACTTCGTGCACATCAGGATGGACCTCTTCGCGCCCCGCGGGCCTTTGACCGGCGAGCCGCCGCCAGCCGACGAACTCCGCCTGGGCCCGGCGCTCGGCTGGATCGCGGCCGCGCTGCCTCAGCAAAGCGCGGAGGTCTTCGCCGGCCTGCCGGGCTCCATCACGTTCGCCCTCACTGGCCAGGGCTCCCGTACGATCGACGCCGGCCATGGCGACTCACTCGGCGTGGTCACGACCCCGGCCGTCGACTTCATCCGCGCCGTCACCCAGCGTGGTCCCTGGGACTCCGCCAGCATCGACTCAAGCTCCCCCGACCTGACCCAGGCCCTCCTCACCCGGCTGAAGGTGTTCTAGCCGCTGGCGGACGGCTTCGTAGCAGACCACTGCCGCCGAGGTCGCCAAGTGGATACATTTGGCCGAATGTTTAGAAACTGAATATTGACAAGGGACCTTCTGATCGTCAGTGTATGAATCTGGCAACCTCATCGACTGATTGAGGCTATTCATGATTGGGAAATCCGGTCCAGTCGCGCTCGCGGCACGTTTACTTGTTTCCAGCGCTCTGGCGGTAGCTGTTTTCGCCAGCGTATCCACGTCTGGCCAGGCTCTGGCGAACTCCTACGCTCCTGAACTCATGCCGGCTGCCGGCCAGTACGTCCCGGTAACACCCGTCGAGGCACTCGATACCCGCAACGGGACCGGCGGAGTCACTCAAGCGCCGCTCTCAGCCGGCGAAACCGTGTCCTTTCCCGTTACAGGGGTAGGAACTGTTCCTGCCTCAGGTGTGACCGACGTGTTCGTCGACATCTCCGCATTCGGGCCTTCTGCTTCTGGTGCGCTTGAGGATTACGACGCCGACGACACTAACCCAGGGATCTGGACGGTCCGTTCGCCAGCGGCGTTACGACGACTGTTAGCGACATGGTGGAGGTCGGCGGTGCCGGCTACATCTCGGTGACGAACACGAGCTCGGGTACCACCGACGCGGCGGTGACCATACTCGGCTACGTTCAGGACTCGAGTTCGAGTAACGCGGGCGAGACCTTTGCCCCATTGCCATACGGTGGGGTTCTTGATACTCGCTCAGGCTACGGCGCCCCCCAAGCGCAGATTCCCTCTGGAGGTAGCGTAACCGTGCAGGTCGCAGGGACGGCCGGCGTTCCGAGCGACGCGGTCGGCGCTGCCCTTTACCTAGGTGCCGCGAATGCCAGCGCGAGCGGCTGGATAACGGCATTCGCGACCGGAACTTCCGATCCTGGGCTCCGCGTGCTCAGCTACACGCCTGGTCAGATCGTACGTAATTTGTTCTACGGTAACTTGTCTTCCTCCGGACAGATCACGCTCGTTAATCATGGCGCTCAGCCAGTGGACCTTATGGCTGCGGTTCAGGGGTACCTGGTCGGGACCAGTGCCAGTGAAGCAGGCGACACCTATTCCGACGTTCCGATTCAGAGGATCGCCGACACGCGCAACGGAACCGGCGGAGTGCCGGCTGAGCCGGTCGCGGCCGGAGGTTCGATCACTTTCTCCGCTACTGGCGTTGACGGTGTTCCCGCCAGCGGCGTGGACGCGGTTGTTCAGACCGTTGCCGCGAGCAATCCGACCGCGACGGGGTTCTTGTCGGTCTATCCGGCTGGAGGCGCAGATCCTGGCAACAGCGCGGTGAATTTCAACTCAGGCGACGCGCAAGACGCTGACCTGACTGCTCCGCTGGTATCGTCGGTGTCCCCAACGGGCGAGGTGACCGTCACGAACCACAGCAGCGGGACGGTCGATGTCATTGTTTCCATCCGGGGCTATTACACGGCGCCCACTGCTCCGCCGGCGCCCGTACTTGTAGACGCCGGGCAGTCGGGCACTATCGCGACCGTGACCTGGTCACCGCCTGCGACCGACGGCGGAGCTGCGATAACTAGCTACACCGCGACCCTCTACAACGCGGACGGAAGCGTCAATAGTTCGACCTCGACCGATCCGACCGCGGACAACATGTCGTTTCCTGGGCTCAGTGAGTCCGATTCCTACACCGTCGGCGTCACCGCTACGAACGCGGTAGGCACCAGCGGTTCAGGTACGGCGACCGTCAATGTGGTGCCTGAAGGATGGGAAGCTCCCTCCATCGATGAACTGGACTACTCCTCTGACTGGGATATAGATCCGACAACCGGTGACCTTACTTACGACGATGGTTCCTCTGACACGATGATCTTCTCGCCTGATGGCACGATGACCTCTGATG
>DATJLT010000100.1:0-25391 GCA_035509195.1 Streptosporangiaceae bacterium
GTTTCTTCTCATGGGCGCGATGTCGCCGGTGACGATTCCCGCCGCGCTCGTGCAGCAACTCGCCGAGGCGCTGTCGGGGATAGCGCTAGCCCAGCTCATCAGGCCCGGCTGCCCGGTAATCTTCGGGTCGTTCCTTTCGAACATCGACATGCAGTCAGGATCACCGAGTTTCGGAACGCCAGAGTCCGGAATTGGGCTGCTCTGCACCGGACAGCTAGCCAGGCACTTCGGGCTGCCGTTCCGAACTGGCGGCGGGCTGAACTCCAGCCAGACCTGCGATGCGCAGGCAGCCTATGAGGCGCTGATGACGCTGATGCCGACGTTCCTGGCCGGCACGAACTTCGTCATGCACGCCGCAGGCTGGCTGGAGGCCGGCCTGGTGAGCTGCTACGAGAAGTTCATCGTGGACATCGAGCTACTGCGGATGCTCGAGGCGGAGTTCACTCCGCTGGAAATCGACGCTGACTCACTCGCGTTCGGCGCACACGTGGAGGTCGGTCACGGCGGGCATTTCCTCGGTGCCGAGCACACGATGGAACGGTTCAGGTCCTGCTTTTACCGGCCTTTGCTGTCATCGACGGCGAACTACGAGCGCTGGCTGAAGCTCGGCGGCAAGGACGCCGCCGAGCGGGCCGGTGAGATCTGCGCGAAGACCCTTGAGGAATATCAGCAGCCACCCATGGACGACGCCATCCGAGCCGAACTAGAAGAATACGTCGCCCGCCGCCGCGCCGAACTAGGAGACTAGACAAGTTCCCGATCGCGCGGCCTAGCTGGCTGACCAGGTTTTGCTGTTCCAGTGGAGGGTGAGGTTCAGGTCGGGGTCAGGGTCGGCCCGGCTGAAGCCGACGATCCAGCAGTCTTTCTGCGAGACGCATCTGACCGAGCTGAGGTTGTTCTGGTCGCCGCTGCCTGTGCCGCCAGGGTTGGGGGCCTTGACCGCGGACCACTTCACGCCCTTCCAGTGCAGGACCTCGCCGGTCTCCGCACCGCCTGAACTGATGGTCCCGAGGTTTCCTACCGCCCAGCAGTTGTTAGCGGCCGAGCAGTTGACGCTGGCCAGTTCGCTGCTGTCGCCCGGGGCGGTACCGTCGGGATTCGGGGTCTTGACCTGGGTCCAGTTGTGGCCGTTCCACTGGATTGCCTCGTTGAGGAAGGTGGGGGACGGGCTGCCGCCCCCGTAGATGCCGACCGCCCAGCAGTTGCTAGCAGAGGTGCAGGACAGGCTGCCGATCGCGTTGTAGACGCCGGGGAAGATCCCGGTCGGGCTCGGGACATCGGCGGCCGACCAGTGCTTGCCGTTCCAGTGCAGCATCTCATTGAACTGAAGGCCAGGACCGGCCACGCTGCCGTTTGAGCCGCCGGCCCAGCAGTTGTCAGGCGAGGTGCAGCGGACGGTGTAGAGGCCGTTCACGTCGTCGTTGCTGGTCCCTGAGGGATTGGGGGTGCTGACCTTGAACCACTTCTTGCCTGTCCAGTGCAGGGCCAAGTTGCGGCTGACCTCACCGCCAGGCGATACGTTCCCGTAGTCCCCGACGGCCCAGCAACTGCTCGCGGAAGTGCAGGCGACGTCATTCAGATCGTTGAAATCACCATTGCCCGTGCCCGCGGGTGCGGGAACAGGCGTCTGACCCCAGTGCTTGCCGTTCCAGTGCAGGGCCTGCAGCCCTGAGGTCGTGGCGTTCGAGAACGTCCCGACGGCCCAGCAGTTGGTGGCTGACGTGCAGCGGACCGCACCAAGCTGGCTGCTGTCGTCGGGCTTGTTTCCGCCGGGGCTTGGCACCGACCCTCTGGTCCACTTCTTGCCGTTCCAGTGAACGACCTGGTTGAGGATCGCGTTCTTCGGGGATTCGAGTATGCCGACGCCCCAGCAATTCGTGCTGGCCGTGCAGTACACGCCGTTGAGCCGCGCCGAGCCTGGCAGGAGCATGCTCGGCCTCGCGCTTCCCCTGGTGCCGGCCAGCGAGGCCGCGCTGGCACCTGGCGCGCTGGCGGCTATCGCCCCCGCGAGTGCCAGTGCCGTTGCGAGCAGCAAGAAACCGCGTCTTCTCGGCCTGATGTTGTCTCTCATCGGGCGGTCACCCCAGTTCTCAATTCTGCGTGCATCATCGACCGTACGCAGATCAGACGCTGAGATCAATGTGGACCGGCGGCTGCGGACGAGTATCGTCGGAACTGTGGAGACCGTTGTCATAGGCGCGCGAGGCAGCCGGCTGGCCCAGCTCATGGTCGGGGAGTTGCTTGATCACCTGGGCTCCTGCCCTGTAGTGAAGTTCAAGGTCAAGGCCGTAGTGACCGACGGAGACCGCGATCGGCGGACGCCGCTGCGTGACCTTGGCGGCGCGGATGGCGGCGGTGTCTTCACCAATCAGCTTCAAGAAGAGCTATTCGCAGGCCGCATTGATATAGCTGTTCATTCCTTGAAGGATTTGCCAACAAGCTGCCCCGACGGTCTCGCCCTGGCGGTGACTCCGCCGCGTCACGATCCTCGGGACGCGTTGTGCGGGTCAAGCCTTGAGGGACTGCCGGCCGGGGCTAAGGTCGGTACCGGCTCGCCGCGCCGGATCGCCCAGCTCAGGGCCTTGCGTCCGGACCTGGAAGTTGTCCCGCTGCGCGGGAACGTTCCTACCCGGCTCGGCCGGCTGAAGTCCGGGCTCGATGCCGTGGTGCTCGCCGCTTCCGGGCTGATCAGGCTCGGGGCCGCGGACAGCATCACGGAGTATCTTCCGGCCGGGCTTTACCCGCCCTCGCCCGGGCAGGGGGCACTGGGCGTCCAGGTCAGGGCTGGCGACCGCGAGTTGCTCGCGATGCTGAACGCCTACGGCGATCCCGAGGCGGACGCGGCCGTGAGGGCCGAGCGGGCGCTGCTCGCCGAGTTGCACGGCGGCTGCTCGGTGCCTGTGGGCGCGTTCGCGCACCTGACCGAGGGCTCGCTGCGGCTGAATGCCCAGGTGACCTCGCCGGACGGACGGCAGGTCGTCGCCGGTTCCGCCGCCGGGAGCGATCCCGAGGCGGTCGGCCTTAGCCTGGCCACGACCTTGCTCAGCCGGGGTGCCGGGGAAATCCTGCGTGAGGTCCGCGCGCCCGCCTTCCGCTAGCGGCCAGGACCGCCCCCCATCAAACCCCGGTTTGGTGTTGGCCCAAATTGGTCTTGGTGTAACCGGATGTTGACACTGGCCGCTGGTTCGACCTTGGATGGTGGCCGTGCGATGGATGACCGGACTTATTGTGATCACGGGTGTGTCGGCCGGACTGGCCGGGGCCGGGGTGGCGGCCGCGTCTCAGCCGGTCGCGGCGGCCAGGCCGGCCGCCGCGACCGCACCCTGCGACCAGCACTCGCTGCAAGCTGCCCTCGACCACGGCGGCGTTCTTGATTTCGCCAAGGGCTGCACGCTCAACCTGAGCAGGGAACTCACGATCCCGTCAGGTGATCACGTCACGCTCGACGGCGACGGGCATCACGTCACGCTCAACGGCGGGAGTACCAGCTATCACCCGCTTAACGACTTCACCCGCGTCTTCATGGTCGAAGGCACGCTGACGCTGGAGAACCTCACCGTCGCTCATGGCGAGGTCATTGGTGCCACGCCTCGGGGCGGCGCCAATGGAGCGGCGGGCAAGGAAGGTACCGCGCCAGGCCAGACAGGCGGTCAGGGCAAGCCTGGCGGAAAGGCAGGTAATGGCGGCGATGCCCAGGGCGGCGGCATCTACGTCAAAAAGGGCGCCGCGCTGACCGCCAGCCACGTCGATTTCACGGCCAACACCGCCTACGGTGCCTACGGCGGCGACGGCGGCACTGGCGGGCCGGGCGGCCAGGGCGGGCCCGCGAACGGCGGCGCGGCCGGCGACGGCGGCAAGGGCGCCGATGGCGGGGACGCGGGCGACGGCGGGGCCGGGCAGGGCGGGGCGATCTACAATCTCGGCAAGCTCACGCTCATTGGCGGCACGTTCAGCGGCGATCACGCCTTCGGCGGCACGGGCGGCGCCGGCGGTTACGGCGGGCCAGGCGGGGCCGGAGGCGAAGTCCAGAACTCTGGCACGTTCGGTAACGGCGGCGACGGCGCCGACGGCGGCCAGGGAGGACTAGGCGGTGACGCCGCCGGCGGTGCGATCTACAGTTCGGGGAGCTTGCTGGCGGAAGGAAATCAGTTCAGTAAGAACAGCGCCGTTGGCGGTGCGGCCGGGATAGGCGGTGACGGCGGGCAGGGTGGTTCCGGGTTCTGCCCGTCTGGCAATCCGTCAGACTGCGGCGGCAATACGGGCGGCGACGGCGGGAATGGCGGCGACGGCGGTGACGGTGGCGAAGGGACCGGCGGTGCCGTGTACGGGACCGGCACGGTTCACCTCGAGGGCACCGGGTTCTCCGCGGACAAGGTCGCCGGCGGGACGGTCGGCCCCGACTGCACGGAGCCCAATCCTGGGTGCGGCGGGGCCGGAGGACCTGGCGGCGGGTTCGCGACGAACCCTGGCATGGCGGGTGATCCTGGCGATCAGGGCAAGGCGGGCGGCGCCACCTTCGCGACGTCCAACGTCAAGCCGGCCAGCCTGCCTCCGGTCATGGTCACGACCAAGAGCCTGGCCCACGGGCGCGTTGGCAAGTCCTACCACGCGACGCTGGCGGCGAAGGGCGGGATCGCGCCGTATAAGTGGCTGGTCAAGGGGCTGCCGAAGGGACTGGCCGCGACCGCGTCCGGAGTGATCAGCGGCAAGCCGTCAACGGCAGGCTCCTTCCGGCTGACGATCACCGTCACCGATCCGACCGCTGCCAAGCGAACCACGGCCAAGGCCAAGCTCACGCTGACCGTCGCAAAGTAACAGCGGCAAGCACCGCGGCCAGCGCGAGGAACACGGCCGACAGGTAAAGCGCGTCGTGCAGTGCGCCGCCAAACGCCGCGTAGCCGGCCTTGAGCAGCGGACCGAAGAAGCCGCCCTGGCTCGCGCTCACGCCGCCAGCCAGTGCCGCGACCCCGCCGCCGCTTTGCACGCTGGAAATCACGTAGTCCTGGATGGCCGGCGCGAGATGGAGTTTCATCATCTCGGCGATCAGCCCGGCCTGGAGCCTGGCGCTCACGATGGCACCGAGCACGACGACGCCGGCGACCGCGCCGATTTCCCTGCTCGTATTCGTCACCGATGCCGCCATGCCGGAACGTTCGCCTGGCACGACCTCAAGTACCGCAGAAGTGATCGGCACCACGCAGGCACCGAGCCCGGCCCCGGCGACCACCAGGCTGACTGCCAGCAACGCGTAGTCAGGGTGCGAGCTGAGCACGGCGTTGGTCGCGATGAGCCCGCCGGTGAAGACCACGCAGCCGCCGGCCAGCGACCACCTGATTCCTGCCTCGGTCGTCCAGCGCCCGGCGAGCACGGACACCGCGATCATCACCGCCGCCATGGGCAGGAAGACCCCGGCTATCCGGTACCCGGAATATCCCGCTACCGCAGCGAGATACAAGGCGGTGAAAAAGAAGATCGCGAAGGTTGCGAAATAGCAACAGAAGGCGATCACGTTAGGCGTCACGAACTGGGGGATGCGAAGGAACTTGGTATCGAGCAGCGGATGAGGGCAGCGGTGCTCCCAGAACAAGAAGGCAGCACCGGCCACGGCGCTGACGCAGTAGAGCACTACCTGCTCGGGATGGGCGAAACCCGAGGTCTCTCCCTCGATGATCGCGAAGGCCAGCGCGCCGACGCAGCAGAACCCGAGCAGCGTGCCAAGCAGGTCGACCCGGCTGGCCGCGGGATCTGAGCTCTCCGGCAGGACCATGGCCCCGGCGACCAGAGCGGCCAGCCCGAACGTCACGTCGAACCAGAAGATCCCCCGCCAGCTCCACAAGCCGACCAGCACGCCGCCAAGCACCGGTCCGAGCGCCAGCGCGAACCCGGAAGTTGCCGCCCAGATGCCCAGCGCGCGGTTCCTGGTCGCCCGGTCCTGATAGAGCTGCCTGATCATCGACAGCGTTCCCGGCTCGCTGGCCGCCGCGCCGACTCCCATGATCGCCCGTCCGGTGATCAGGATGCCGATGCCCGGTGCCAGGGCCGAGAGGGCAGCGCCGGCGCAGTATAGGCCGGCGCCGGCGAGCATCACCTTCTTGCGGCCGAACTGGTCGCTGATCATGCCGAACGTGAGCATCAGCGCCGCGAACGGCAGCGCGTAAGCGCCGACGACCCACTGGAGCGTGGAAACTCCGGCCTTCAGATCGCCCTGGATGCTGGCGAGCGCCACGCTGACGACGGTGTTGTCGAGGAACGTAAGGAACAGCAGCGTGCAGAGCACGGTCAGCGCGAGCGGCCGCTTCTGTGCCTGTTCAGCTTCGTCCGGCCTGGCGACCGTGCGTGCCATCTGGTCAGGCCCCGCACGCGGCAGGGATCTGCTTCGGCTTGTAGACAAGCTTGAGCAGTCCGCAGAACGTGCCGTCTGAGACCAGCCACTTGCCCTTGGAGTAGGTCGCCGTGCCCTGGAGGTTCTTTTCCAGTGGCTTGCCGCCAAGGAGGATCGTGTAGGTGACCGCGGCCTGGCCAAATGAGGGCTCAAGTACGACGTCGCTGACGGTTCCTGACGCCTGGAACACGAGCGCGCCGACCGAGGTCTTCTCCTGTGCGTGCACGAACGAGGCGAAGGCCTGGCCGTTTTGCAGCAGCTTGAGGCGCTTGCCGATGGGGACCGCGCCGTTCAGGAACTCGACCCAGGTCGACTTGACGACGGCCTCGCCCGCGGCGCCTGCGGTAGGCTGGCCGGCCGGCTTCTTCACGGTGTGCACTGACGTTCTCGGCTGGCTTCCCGAGCATGCTACGAGGGCCAGGCACAGTGCCGCGGTCAGACCCCGCGCGGCTGTCTTCCCCAATTTCATAAGTAAGAGTGTGCCGTGAATTGCCGAGGAATGAGCCGGTTACCCGGCCGTGTTGCAACAACGAGCCGGGGTTACGCGGACCGGCCGTGATCGATGGAGGGTCAATGCGCCGCAACAAGGCCGGCGAAGCTGCCGCCGAGATTTCGAAGCCCGATGAGCAGTGGCGCCAGGAGCTGACCAAAGAGCAATACGAGGTACTACGCCACGCGCGTACCGAGCGCCCATTTACCGGGGAATATGTGCATAACAAGGCCGACGGCACGTACGTATGCGCCGGCTGCGGCGCCGAGTTGTTCAAGTCGGGGACCAAATTCGAGTCGGGTACCGGCTGGCCGAGCTTTTACGAGCCGGCTGTCGCCGAAGCCGTGACGCTGAAGGCGGATTACAGCATGCTCATGCGCCGCGTCGAGGTCCTTTGCCGCCGCTGCGGTGGTCACCTGGGCCATGTCTTCAACGACGGCCCGGCTCCTACGGGCAAGCGTTACTGCATTAACTCGTGTGCGCTCGGCTTCGACCCGGCACGGGCCGACGCGAGCTAGTTTCGCGGCGGGCCCGCCGGTCCCGGCAGCCGACCTGTGCCATTGTCGTTCCCATGAGTTTAAGGAATCCCTGCTGGCGGGCGGCGGCTGCGGTAGCGGCGGCTGCGGTAGCGCTGATGCTGCTAGCGGGCTGCACCCAGCCTGGCTCGTCCTCTTCGCCAGGTGTCAGCACGGGGCCGGTTTCGAAGCCGCCGCCCCGCTCGCTGGCGGGCTCGCTGGCCGACTGGCCGACGTACGATCGCACGGCGAGCAGGAGCGGGGTATCGGTGAGCACTCCGCCGCCCGGCCGGATCAGCCGCTCGTGGACGGCGAAGGTCGACGGTGCGGTGTACGCGCAGCCGCTGGTCGTCGGCTCCGAAGTTATCATCGCCACCGAGAACGACAGCGTTTACGCGCTCAGCGAGACGACCGGCGCCGTGTTGTGGCACCAGCACCTGGCCTCGCCGGTTCCTAGCGGCCTGCCCTGCGGGAACGTGCAGCCGTCCGGCATCACGGGCACGCCGGTCGCCGACGTCGCGGCCGGCCGGCTTTGGCTGGTCACGTTCACTGCGAAACCGCGCTACGAGCACGTGCTGTGGGACCTCAGCATCGCGACCGGGCGCGTACTCGGCCAGCGGCCCATCGACGTGGCAGGCAGCGACCCGAGGGCACAGCAGCAGCGCGGGGCGCTGACTCTGCTCGGCTCGCGAGTGTACGTGCCGTTCGGCGGCCTGTACGGCGACTGCTCTGACTACAAGGGGAGGGTGGTAGGAGCGCCGACATCAGGTGTCGGCCCGCTCGTCGCGTTCACGACGGACAACCAGCGCCAGGCGGGTATCTGGGCACCGCCTGGCGAGGCAGTCCGCGCTGACAGCCTGTACGTGGCCACCGGCAACGGCATGCCCTTCGACCGGGTCGACGACTCAGACAGCGTGCTGCGGCTGAGCGAGAAGCTCACTGTGCTCGGCAGGTTCACGCCTGACAACTTCAGGTCGCTGTCAGCGGACGATCAGGATCTCGGCTCCACCGCCCCTGCCCTGATGCCCGGAGGTCTCGTCTTCCAGGTCGGCAAGCAGGGCACCGGATACGTGCTCGGCGGCACCGCGCTTGGCGGCACCGGCGGCGAACTGACGTCGGCGCGCGTGTGCGAAGGCGGTTTCGGCGGCGATGTCGTTGACGGCAGCACGGTCGTCTTCTCCTGCTACTCGAGCTTGCGCGCAGTGCGGGTCTCCGCAAGGAAACTGCGGCAGGTGTGGGAGGTAAGCGGGATCGGCGCAGGTCCGCCCGTCATCGCGGGCGGCGTGGTCTGGGACGTGACCCGCAATGCCACGCTGAACGGCTACCGCCTCGCGACGGGCACCTCGGTGTTCGAGGCGAGGACGGCCAAGCCGGTCACCGATTTCCCCAGCCCCGCGGCCTCTGGATCACGCCTGTTCGTGCCGGAGGGCAGCGAGGTCGTCTGTTACCTGGGAATTTAAGACCGCAGGTCGAACTGGGTGCTGATCTGCAGGAAGCCCATGCGGCGCCGCCTGCGCACATAGATCCTCCCGGTCTGGCCGCCGCTCGCGAGGTCGTTCATGGCGTCGCCGATCTGCCTGAACGCGAGTACCACCAGGATCAACGCGATCATCGGCGGGTAAACCTGCCACCAGTACCCGTTGAACAAGTTGTTGACCCCGTTGGTCAGCAGCGTGCCCCAGTCCGCGAAGGGCGGCGGCGGGCCGATGTCAAGGAAGCTCAGTACGGACAGCGCGTAGATGGCATCGGCGATGCCGAACGTTGCGGTCACCACGCAGATGCCCAGCGTATTCGGGATCATGTGCTTGACAAGGATCCACCACTTGGTCGCGCCCATGCCGGTTGACGCTTGCGCGAATTCCCTGGTCCGCAGCTCGAGCACCTGGCCGCGGACCAGCCTGGCCACGCTTGGCCAGGACAGCACCGACAAGATCACGATGATCACGAAGAGGTTGAGCGAGAACATGCTCGACACGATGATCAGGAGCAGCAGCGTCGGCACCGCGAGCAGGGAGTCGACGATCCGCATCAGGACCGCGTCCCAGATCCCGCCGAGTACGCCGGAGATCGCACCGTAAAGCAAGCCGAGCACGGTGCCCGCGATCCCGACCGCGAAACCGAGTTCAAGCGAGGACTGACCGCCTTGCATGAGACGGGCAAGCACGTCGAAACCGTACTCGTCGGTTCCGAGAGGGTGGCCGGGCCCAGGCGGTTCGTTAATGATGTTCAGGTTCACTATGACCAGTTGCGAGTGGTAAACCAGCGGGCCAGCGAAGCAGAACAGCCCGAGCAGCACGACGATGCCAAGACCGCTCATCGTGCGCCTGTTGCGCAGGAACGCCCTGAGCGTCAGTCCGCCTGGCGCTCGCGACCGCTGGATGGACCCGCCTTCTGCCGCTTGCTCGAGCGCGCTAGGAGCTGCCATATCGAATCCTCGGGTCGAGCACTCCGTATGCGAGGTCGGCGGCCAGGCTCCCGATGACGGTGGCGACGCCGATGACGAGCGTGGCGCCGAGCATGACCGGATAGTCGTGTTCGAGCGCGGACTGCCAGAACAGCAGGCCCATGCCGGGGAAGTTAAAGATCGACTCGGCAATCAGTGCGCCAGCCACGATATCGGGAAACGACAGCCCGACGATCGTGATCACCGGGAGAAGCGAGTTTCGCAGTACGTGCCGGTTGAGCACGAGCCGCCTGGACAGGCCCTTGGCCCTGGCCGTCCTGACGTAGTCAGATGCCAGGGACTGGATGGCCTGGGTACGGGTGTACTGGCTGAACCCGGCGACGCTGTTGATCGACAGCACGAGAACCGGCAGCACCAGCGCGCGCCAGTCCGCCAGGAGGCCGCCGACCGAGGTAATGCCGCCGCTGAACGTCGCGTAGAACACGTGGAACTGCACGCAGAGCAAGGCGATCAGCAAGAAGGCTTCAAGGAAGTCAGGCGCGGAGTACAGCGTGAACCAGGTGCCCGCGAGGGCGTCGTCCGCGAACTGGTTGTGGTTTACCGCCTGGTAAATGCCGGTGGGGATGCCGACGATCAGCGCAAGCACCGTGGAGAGGCCGAGCAGGACGGCATCCCTTGGCAGCCGCTGCGCGATCAGCGTGGTCACCGGCTGCTGGAGCTGATACGAGATGCCGAGGTTGCCGTGGAAGAGCTGGTCAACGTAAATGACGAATTGCTGATAAAGCGGCTTGTTCAGCCCGTAGGTGTGGTCGAAGATCGCGATCCTGGCCGGCGTGGCCTTCAGCCCGAGCACGGCCTTGGCGGTGTTGCCTGGTTCAATGTGCAACAGGATGAACGTCAGCACCATGACGCCCACCACGACCGCCAGGGCCTGGCCAAGGCGGCGAACGATGTACCAGGTCATGAACCTGGCTTGGTGTAGTACCAGACCTCAGGGTTCAGGGTTCCCGAGAACGGGTTCCATGGCGTGACGCCGGCCAGGTTCTTCTTGAACACGAACAGGTTCGATGAGTTCGGCAGCCACAGGTAAGGAAGCTGCTCGGCCGTGTAGTCCTCGTAGGCGAAGAACGCCGACGAGCTTGAGCTGTACTCGGTCGCGTCGATGAGCTGGTTCTCCTTGGCGCTGGAGTAACCGCCGTAGTTGCCGTAGCCGTCAGTGTTGAACTGGCCGGCCCCCGAGGGGTCAAGGAAGTACGGGTTGTAGCCATAGTCCTGAAGCTGCCAGGAGCAGGTCGCGACCGGGTGGACCTTCGCGTTGCAGTAAGCTGTCGTCGCCACGATCGTGTTGAACGGCTCGGGCTTCAGGACGATCTTGACCCCGGCCTGCGCCTCGGTCGACTGGATCGCCGCGTTCTGCTGGTCGAATGAGGCGATACCCGAGGTGTAAAGGAGCTGGAACTGCATCTTCTCGCCCTTGGTGATCCCGGCGCCGCACTCGCCCGCACCTGTTCCCGGCTTCTGGCAGGTGTCGGTGCCGTTCGGCACCACGCTCCAGCCGTGGGATTGCAGCAGCGCCTTCGCCTTGCTCACCGAGTAGGGGTAAGGCCCGCCAGCCTTTTCCTGCGGTGAGTCCCATTGCTGCCCGTAGTCGACGGGGATCGGGCCGTTGCCAGGATCCGCGTAGCCGGCGTAGACCTTCTTCACGATCTGCGGCCGGTCGACGAGGTACTCGAGCACCTGCCTGACGTAAAGCTGGCGTAGCAGCGGGCCGTTGACCGGGTTGTAGAGGTTCGGCACCATCTCGGCGACTCCGGCGACAGGCAGCGCGGCGACCGTGTAGCCCTCGGCCTCAAGCTCGCCGGCCTGGTTCACGTCGTTCAGCGGCAAGTTTCCCAGGTCAATGCTGGTGCCTGAGCGCAGCGTGTTCATTTCCGCCGTGTCGCTGGTGAACGGCGTCTGGATGACCTTGCTCAGGATCGGCTTGTCGGGACCCGAGTAGCCCTTGTTCGGCACGTAGGCGTAGTAACCGCTGCTGTTGAAGGTCTGCAGCGTCCATGGCCCGTCGACGACCTTCCACAGCGGGTTGGTGGCGAACGTGCTCATGATGCCGCCCTGCTTCTGCAGGAACGCGTACACGGCCTTGGCGCCTGCCTTGGTCTCGTCGTAGTTGCCGACCTTGCCGCTGGGCGACTCCTTGTCCCAGGCGTGCTGCGGGATCAGCGCGATCGTGGACAGGACGTCGTCGGTGTAGAACGTCGGGTTATACGACCTGGTCAGGTCTAGTACGACGGTGTGGGCGTTGGGCGTCAGCACCTTCTTCACGTCGACGGGGAACAGGCCCTGCGTGTAGTCGATCCAGTTCTCGTAGTTGTACTTCAGCAGGTTGTAGACGAACGTGAAGTCCCTGCTCGTGATCGGGGTGCCGTCTGACCAGTTCCACGGCTTGAGCACCATCGTGATGACCGAGTCGTTGTCGCTGTACTTGAGGGAGCTGAACAGGCTTTCCTGCGGGTTCACGATCGCCTTGCCGCCGTCACCTGAGTAGACGAGGAACGGCCAGAGCCCTTGCGTCAGGTTGACGTTGTAGCCGTTGCTGTTCGTTGACGGTGCGTAAGGAAAAATAAAGTTGGGCGAAGCCCCGACTTCGGCTATGGTCACCGTGCCGCCCTTTTCCGGCTTGCCGGTGATCTTCGGGGTGCCAGAGCCGATCTTGCTGCTGGTGCCTGAACACGCGGCGACGACGGTCGCCAGTGCCAGGATCGCCGCTGCCGCGGCCAGTCGGGGGGACCTGCGCATAGCTGCGTTCTCCTTGTGCGGCAAGTACCGTCCGGCCTGCGTCGTGCGGCGGCGAGCACGATGGAGCCAGTAACGGCGGATGAACACTCAGCCTGAGCCCCCCGCCCCGGCCAGCCAATACTTCAGCGCAAAGAGTGCCCAAGACGTGACAATATCGTGATTCAGCCCTCTAACAACGTGTTCGTGGCTGATCCTGATCCAGCCCGCGCGGGTCGTGCCCGCCCGTGCTCGCACTGGCCACGACCCGCAGTGGCCGTGCCCGCAGTGGCCGTGCCCGCCCTGGCTAGCGCTGAGTCAGTGCGCGGCTTCGTATTGGCTCATGATCTCTGCGCTGATCCGGCCGCGAGCTGAGACGTTCAGGCCAGCCTCTCTGGCCCAGGCCCGGATGGCGGCTCTGTCCGCAGGATGAGCCAAAGGACGGCCGGCGCCGCGGCGACCGCCGGGCCTCGCTCTGTGGCCCGCCGCGATAAAGGGCGCGAGCGCCTTTTCCAGCTTCTCGCGGTTCTTGGCGCCGAGGTCAATTTCATAGCTCACGCCATCGAAGCCAAAGGCTATGGTCTTGGCGCCGGTTGAGCCATCAAGATCGTCTGTGATCACCACGGAAACGTTTTTGGCCATAAGAAGATCGTCGGCAATCAAGTAGCCCATTGTCAACGCGCCACACCGCTGAGTGATCTCGTATTTGAGCGGTAAAGGGGATATGTCGGGCAGTCTTGGCCGGTCAAAGGTCAACTAGCCGCGGCCGGCGAAGGGCATCTTGGTCGCGGTGATCGTGAGGAACTGGACGTTAGCGTCCAGGGGGAGCGATGCCATGTACAGGACGGCCTCGGCCACGTGCCTGGCATCGAACGTCGCCTCAGGCCGCACGGAACCATCGGCCTGCAACGCGCCCCTGCTGATCCCCTGTGTCATTTCCGTGGCCGCGTTGCCTATGTCGATCTGGCCGCAGGCGATGTCGTAGGGTCGGCCGTCCAGGGAGATGGACTTGGTCAGGCCGGTGATCGCGTGCTTGGTCGCGGTGTAGCCCACGCTGGCAGGGCGCGGGGTGTGCGCCGAGATCGAGCCGTTGTTGATGATGCGGCCGCCCCGCGGGTCCTGTGCCTTCATGAGGCGGACCGCATGGTGGGCGCAAAGGAACGCGCCTGTCAGGTTCACGTCCACGATCCGCTGCCAGTCGGCCGGGCTCACCTCGTCGACAGCGCCAGCCGGCTGGAACGTCCCCGCGTTGTTGACCAGCAAGTCCAGCCGTCCCCACCGGTCATGCACCGCGTCGAACAATGCCGCGACCGAAGGAGGCGAGGAGACGTCCGCAGGTACCGCGAGAGCGGCCGAAGCCGGCCACGACCCGTGACTGATCGTCTCGCCGAGTGCCTGCTCCCGCCGCCCGGCCACGGCGACCAGCCACCCCGCCTCAAGCAAGGCCCGTGCTATGCCGCGCCCGAGCCCTGACCCGCCACCGGTGACCACGGCGACACCGCTCACGCGCGTGATCCGGTCTCGGCCAGGTGAAGCCTGATAATCGAGTCGTAATCGGAATCAGGGGTTAGCCCGAGCAAGGTCGCCCGCTTCGACCAGACCCTTCCTGGCCAGCCATCGAATAGCTTGATCACGAACGGATCGGGTTCCCAGTCGATCAGCGAGGCCACGGAAGCCCCCGCTACCCGCTCGAGCGCGGCCGCCATTTCCCCGACCGTCACCGTCAGCGCGGGCATCGTGACCGGACCGCGTCCGCCCCACCTGTCGTCGGGCGCGCCGGCCGCCAGGAGCAATGCCTCGATTGCCTTGGCTGGAGACGCCAGCGCGACCTCCGTGCCCGGATCGACCGGGCACAAAGCTCGCTGCCCGGCAAGCGGTTCCCTGATGATTCCCGACAAGAACCCTGACGCGGCGCCGTTGGGCCTTCCCGGCCGCACGCTCACCGTCATCAGCCGCAGCGCCCGCCCGCGCAGGAACCCCTTGCGCGTGTAATCGGCCAGCAACTGCTCACAGATCAGCTTCTGCACGCCATAACTCGACTGCGGGTTCGGCATCGTCTGATCCTCGACCATGGCAGGCAGCGGATGCTCGGGGGAGCCCCCGAACACCGCGACCGAACTGGCGAACACGACGAAAGGGTTCGTGCCGAGCGCGCGACAGGAGTCGAGCAGCGACTCCGTGGCCCGCAGGTTCGCTCGCATCCCAAGATCGAAGTCGGTTTCGCACTCCCCGCTGACCGCCGCCGCCAGATGAAAGATCACGTCGGCCTCGGCGAGGGCCGCGACCCCGCTGCCTGCCCGCCCGAGAATCTGCCCCACGTCGCCGCGCAATTCCGTGACCTTCGCAAGACCAGATAGGTCATCAGGCACCACGGCCCTGTCAACCAGGGTGAGCCGGTCAAGCGGGCGCGGCGCGCCTCCGGAGACCGTGACGCTCCCGGCGGCGAGCAGTTCCCTGGCCAGACGCGAGCCGATAAACCCGGCCCCGCCGGTGATCACGACGTTAGCCACCCTGCCACCGTAAACCAAGCGGCGACTTCCCGCCCGGCGCCGAACAGGTGACCCCCTCAATCCGGGGTTTGGGGGTGTGTGCTGCCCTGAATCCGGGGTTTGTGGGTGGCCGGCCGGGCCGGCGGAGCCGGCGGCCGGCGAAGCCGGGCTGTGCTGGTTGGCCGGCGGAGCCGGCGGTGCTCACTAAGCCCGCCGCTCAGTGAGCACCGCCTCGGTCAGACACCTCGGGGGGGACAGGCGCTGACAGGAAAAGGCTGCCCATACCGATGCCGGTTTAACCAGCAATTCCGAGATCTGGCCTTTGCAATTGCTTGATCATCGAGTCCGTTGAGGGTAAAGCTAACCAGCATGAACGATTTCGCCCGATTGCTGGTCAGGCAAGTAAGCGCCGATGCCAGGACGGCTCCTGCTCGGATGCGGGCGTGGCTAAGGGCGGAAAGCCAGGCCGGTCTTTCTGCCCGCGCGGGAACGATACGCGAGTTGCGCGCTGCCGCCGCGCGGCGAGTGCCGGATGTCGTGTTCGACTACGTCGACGGCGGCGCTGGCGATGAGGTCACGTTGCGTCGCAACGAGACGGCTCTCCAGCGCCTGGAGTTCCGTCCGAGGGTGCTTGCCGACGTGTCGAAGGTGGCGACCTCGACCAAAGTTCTTGCCGAGCCGGTCGAATTGCCGCTGATCAGCGCCCCGATGGGCCTAATGGGGCTGCTGCACCCGGCAGGCGAAGCGGCGGTCGCCCGCGCGATGGCAATGGCCGGTTCCTTCAGCATCTTGTCCGTGATGGCATCCTGCCCTGTCGAGGAGGTGACGCAGGCGGCACCGGGGCGGGTGTGGTTCCAGATGTACCTGTGGCGGGACAGGGGGATGGTCAGGGACATGCTGGCCCGCGTGAAGGCGGCAGGGGTCAGCGTGCTCGTGGTGACGGTTGACGTTCCGTGCTCGGGCAACAGGGACCGCGACAGGAGGAACGGCTTCACGGTGCCGCCAAGGGTCACGGCCAGGGCGCTCGCCGAAGGCGCGGCGCATCCGCGCTGGTCGTACGGTTTCGTGCGCAATCCGCGCATTAGCTGGGGCAACCTGCCAGGTGAAGCGAAGGCTACGGCCGCCTCGCTCAGTTCACGTACGAACCAGCAGTTCGACCCGGCCGCGACCTGGGCCGACCTGAGCTGGTTCAGGGACAATTGGGACGGCCGCCTGGTCATCAAGGGCGTGCTCGACCCCCGCGACGCCCGCGAGGCCGTGCGACGCGGCGCCGAGGCCGTCGTTGTCTCCAACCACGGCGGCCGCCAGCTCGACGGCGCCCCGGCGACGATCAGCGCACTTCCTGCGGTGGCCGACGCGGTGGGCGGCGAGGCCGAGATCTACCTGGACGGCGGGATCAGGCGCGGCGCCGATCTGGTCAAGGCCCTGGCGCTGGGTGCCCGCGCGTGCCTCGCCGGCCGGGCGCTTGCTTACGGCCTAGGCGCCGCGGGAGAGCCGGGCGTTCGCCGTGCTGTCGATATCCTGCATTCGGAACTGCGCACCGCCTTGGCGCTCGCCGGCTGCGCCAATGTAAATGAGCTTGACCCTTCCTGGGTCCATTCACCCTGACATTAAACAATGGCGCAAATCCCGCCCGCCTCGCCATAGCCCCCGCGGCCGGGCACCGTCGCGGCTGTTCTCCCGGCAGGTGCCCCGGCGGAGCAACCGGCCCGGCCAGGTCGCTTGTGGTGAGGGTGGTAGTGGCCGGGCTGTGTCAAGGGCCGAGTTGGCGGAGGCATGGGCCGGGGCAGCAGCATCGTTGGCCCTGCGTTGCTGCTGGCGGGGCGGATCTGATGACAACGGTGGCTACTTGATGTTGTGCGGGTGACATCGCCGGGACTTCGTTGTTGTAGCAGGGGCGGGGCGTACAGCATCGCTGGCTACTTGATGCTGTGCCGGTGCTCGAGTCCGCCAATCGCGGCTCGCCCGCGCGGGTGGCGCTGTCGCTAAGCGTTTACTACTGTCCTGGGTGGATCTTCCTGCGGTAAGGGGGCTCACCCATGGCCGTTCCTGTCAGGACGGATGCGACGGGGTTGCTTGACTGGCGGAGGCGGGTGGCTGCCTTGTATGCGGAGGTGAGGGCCGAACCTGATCCGCGGGCCGGGCATGAGCTTTGGCAGGCGGGGCGGAACTGGCTGCTCGGGCATCATCCGCAGTCGCCGGTTCCCGTTGCTTCGCGCTCGGGGTTTTCTTCGGTGCCGGTGGCGGACTACGACGCCGGGCTCCGGTTTGTTGCCGAGGTGGACGGCGACGTGGCTCCGGCCAGAATCGAGATGGTGACGGGGACAGACGGCGTGGTTGCCATGGAAAGGGCCGGGGTCGTGCACTTGGCCGGGGTGGGTGACCTGGACGTGTGGTGGCTGGCCGGGTACGGGGGCGGGATCTTCTTGCCGGTCAAGGACAGGCGGGCGGACGGGCAAACCTATCCTGGCGGGAGGTACGTGCTCGACACGGTCAAGGGCGCGGACCTCGGCGGTGACGACGGATACCTGGTCATCGACCTTAACTTCGCCTACAACCCGTCCTGCGCGTACGACCCTGCCTGGGCGTGTCCGCTGGCTCCGCCTGGCAATACCGTTTCTGTGCCAGTGGATGCGGGTGAGCTGATGCGGGTTTAGCCCGCGTGCCAGAGGTAGGTGGCGCCGTAATGATCTCCGACCGCCAGGTAGCGGCCGTCGTGGCTGAAAGCGACTGCCCAGACGGTCTTGGGACTGGGGAGTTCCTGCGTGACCTGGCGGTCGCTGAGGCGCCACAGGTAGGTGTAGCCGCTGACATCGCCGGTCGCCAGGAGGCTGCCGTCAGGGCTGAAGGCGAGTGATTCCACGGCCGGGCCCGGGTTCGGGTCGGTCAGCGGCGCGCCGTCCTGGTTGCCGTCGGCCACGTTCCACAGGTAGGTCGAGCCGTTGTAGGAACCGGTGGCGAGAGTCTGGCCGTCCGGGCTGAACCCGACCGCGAGTACCGCGCCACCCGGCACGGTCAGGGTCCTGACCTCGGTGGAGGTGGCGACCTGGAAGATGTCCGCGTCGCCGTTGTAGTCGCCGGAGACCAGTTGGCTTCCGTCGGGGCTGAAAGCGAGCGCGTTCACGCCTGAGGAGCCAGGGTCGGAGAACTCCGAGGTCATGTTCTTCGCGGCGACGTTCCAGAGGCGGATGTCGCCGCTGGCGTCGCCCGCCGCGACCGTGGTTCCTGCCGCGTTGAACGCCACGGACTCGATCTTGGAGCCGGAAACCGGCGAGAGCTCGACTGGCTGGGACTGGCCGGCGACGTTCCACAGATAGACGCTGCCCGCCGAGTCGGCGATGGCCAGGGTATGCCCGTCGGGGCTGAACGCGAGTGCGTTCACCGGGTTCAGGTCGGGCAGGCTGACGGTCCCTGTCTCCTTGCCCGTCGCCGGGTTCCACAGGTAGACGGTTCCGTTGGGGCCGGCGGTCGCGAGGCTGTCCGCGCCGGTGCCCGCGCCGCTGAACGCGAGCGTGCTGACGCCCGTGCTTGCCCCGGCGGGGACGAGCTTGGCCAGGTGGGTGAACGAACTCGGCGCCCGGGTGGCAGGCGGGGTGGTCGCGCGGCTGCCGGGGTGGCTGGCGGAGTTGCCTGCCGGATTTAGCCGGCTGCCGCTTGTGTTCTGGCCTGACGTGAGCGCGGAGCGCAGCAGAAGGCTGCCTGCGACGATGGCCGCTGCCACCAGGCAGGCGCCGAGCACGATCAGCAGCGAGCGCTGCCTGCCTCGCCGGTCGACCTGGCCAGGACCGGTTGGAACAGGGCCAGTGGCCGGGAGGTAGTACTGGGGGTACGGTCCGTAGCCTGGGGGTGGCTGGACTGGCGTTGGCGTGGGGGCGTAAGCGGGCGCGAGCGGCATCGGGGTTGGCGCTGGTGCCGCCGCTGGTGCGGCCGCCGCGGGGGCGGGCGGTACGGCCTCTGTTGGCGTGCGAGGGGCATGTCCTGGGATCGCGCTCTCGCCTGACTCGTATTGCGGCAGGCGCAGGGCTTCTCTAAGCGCCCCGGCGAACTCGCGGCAGGTACCGTACCTGTCGGCCGGGGACTTCGCCAGTGCCCTGGCCAGCACGTCGTCGACCTGCGGCGGAAGGTCGGGCCGGCGGGAGGTCAGTGCCGGGGGCTCGTCCTTGACATGGGCCCAGATCATGGCCATCGCCTGTTCGCGCACATAAGGCGGCGTGCCTGACAGTAGTTCGAAGGCCGAGCAGGCCAGCGAGTACTGGTCGGCGCGGCCGTTCACTGGCTGGCCCTCGATCTGCTCGGGTGCCATGTAATCGAGTGTGCCGACGAAAAGGCCCGTGCTGGTCAGGGCCGACCCTGACATGACGTCCTTGCTGATGCCGAAGTCGGAGAGGTAAACGTGGTCGGGCCGGTCGCCGCCCGTGCTGACGTCCATCAGCATGTTCGCCGGCTTGACGTCCCTGTGCACGAGATCATGCCGGTGCGCGGCGTCTAGTGCCGAGGCGACTTGCGAAAGAATCAGCGCAGCCTTGCTCTTTGGCAGCGGTCCTGACTCGCGTATGTGGGTGTGAACGTCGCCGCCTGGCACGTACCGCATGGCGATGAACAGCACGCCCGCTGACTCGCCCGCCTCGAAGACCGGGATGATGTGCGGATCATCGACCGAGGCGGCGACCCGCGATTCCCTGATGAACCTGAGCCTGAACGCGTTGTCCTCGGCGAGTTCGGCGGAAAGCACCTTCAGTGCCACCCTGCGGTTCAGGCGCTCGTCCGCGGCCAGGTACACCGTCGCCATGCCGCCCGCGCCGAGTTCTCGTTCGATGACGTACCCGGCGATCCGCGACCCGGCGGGCAGCCTCAGGCTGCTCGCTTTGCCGCCGGAATTCCCCGCAGGTACATCGGTCATCATTACCTCCCCGCAACAAACCGGCGCCTGGTCGACCATACCGCCTTAACGGACAGCCCAAAGCTGGGCCACTTTGCCCGCACGGTTGCCGTCGGGCGAGAAGCCACCGATCCGCGAATAGCCGAGCGATCAGCGCCCGCGAGGTCTGCGGTGAATGGGGGAAGGCGTCGGCGAGCCAGCCAGTCATCGTGTCGGGATCTGACAGCGCCGCCGGCCCGTATGAGGTCACGATCTCGCGCGGGACTGCTGCTACCTCGCGTGCATCCGCGAGCGGCGCGGCCATTTTCCTTCCCCCAGGGAGCGCGTGTTATCAGGTACTGCGGTCGAACAGGCGGGTCTGGTCGTTGCGCAGGTAAAGGACAGGCGTGATCCACTCGAAGGTGTGACTGCCTGAGCCGAGGATGCCGATGCGGCCGGCCGACACTGCCTCGTCGACGGCGCGGCCCTCCGCGATCGCGGTATAGAAGGCGCGGGCGAACCTGAGGCTGGCGCGGTCGGTGATCTTGTATTGCATCGCGGCAACGGCGCAGGCGCCGCCGCGGATGAGCGCCATCGCGGTAGCCGAGAAGAGGCTGGCGCTCCTGGCAGGCGGCGTGGCACCCTGGCAGGAGTTAAGCACGATGAGCCTCGGCATTGGCTTGGCCTGGTACAGAAGATCGGTAAAGCGGCCCGCCTCGATCGGATCGGGGCTGCCGTCCTCGCTGGTCAAGATCAGCACGCTTTCGCCCTGCCAGCCGCGGGTGCTGCCATGCCCGACGTAGTGAATGACATGCCACTCATTGCTGAGCATCCGGTCAAGTACGGCATTCCAGGTGGGAGCGGCCCAGTCGACCTCGATCGACCCGTCGCGCAACGGTACGGCAAGGGCGCTGGCCAGCAGGTCGCGCTCCTTGTCGATGCTCACCGGCGGCTGGCCATCAGGAGACGAGGCGATACCGAGGATCCGCAACGGGCGCCCGACCTGGAGCGGTGCGGGAGCGGTGGGCATCGGAAGATTCCTGACGAGCTGGTCCCGCCGTGCCAGGTAAGCTCCCCTGACCTCGTCGTACATGGCCTCCCACGGAAGCGCCGCGAGTTCGGGTGCCTCGGCGCGCAGGACCACCCGCAACGAGGCGCCTCGATCGATCGCGAGGGCCGCGTTGGCGCGGTAGATCCCCGCGACCTGGCCAGAGCCAAGCAAGACGGCGAAGAGCTGCTCGCCGACCTCCCGCACCAGGTGCCCGGTTTCCGCCGCGAGAGAATCTGAGCCCGCAGCCGAGAGCGTCAGGGCCTGTTGCAATTCACTGCACCTGGCGGTCAGGTCGCCGAGGTCGAGCCCGGTGATAGCCGACCCTTCGCCGGCGTCTGACCGCAGTACCTCTGACTTGAACTTTCCGGCGTCGCCTGCGGGCGCGATCGAGACCTCGAAGGTAACTGGCTGGACGTCCTTTGCCTTGAAAGTGCCCGTCGGCGGCGGCACGGGGGCCGCGTCGCCGAGCGCCCGCCTGATGCTCCCGATGAGCCTGACCGACCCAGGTTCGAAGCGATCGCCTGACAAGTCGATCGGCTGAAGCGATCCGAGCGTCCGCCCGCCGCCAATATCCCATTCAGGGATGACGCACTCGTCGAGACGGACAGGGATAAGCCACACCGTTCCAGGCGCCCGCAGCCTTAGCTGATCTATGGCGAGAATGAGCTGCTCGTTCTGGACGCTCTTGACGCGTCCCACGCTGGCGCGTGAAAAGCAGGCGATGAAGACAAGCGCGCCGTCGGCGATTGCCTTCCGCATTTCGTACCGCCAGTCCATGCCCGGCCACAAATCACCGGTATCTCTCCAGACGGAGATCCCGGCGCCTTCCAGAGTCCGCTGGAGCCGCGTGACCGAAGCGGCGTCGCCAGGGTCATAGCTCAGGAAGGCGTGCCCAGACCCTTTTGCCGGTTCGCTCATGGAGAGAGCCTATGAGATCGAATCGGGATCGGTGCTCCTTACGCCCCGCGTCACTTACCGTTGGGCCATGGACAACTCAGCGCACGGGTACCTGACCGAGTTGCTACGCCATTTCGCCGACCTGCGTGATCGGACCCACGGCGGTGTGTCGTCGAGGCCGGACAAGGAGCGGCTTTTCGGCGCGGCCGTCGAGTTGCTCGATCCGGTGGCCAGGCAGCCGCTCGCGGAACTCAACGCCGGCCTGCTGCTCGGCACCGGCGAAATCGGCGCGACCGGGTACCGGCCGGCGACGGACGGCACGGAGGCGCTGTGGACGTTGTCCTGGCCCGAGCAGCGGGCTACCGGGATCGAGCCGGTCACGATCCGCGCCTTTTACGGCCTGACGTTCAGCCATCCCCACCTGGCAGGCGCGACGACCGGGGCCTGGCCGCTTAACGTGTTCACCGAGCAGCAGGCCGCTGCCACGTTGCCGACCCTGCGGGCCATAGCGGCGGCCGACCTCCACAACCTGGTCTTCCAGCGCGACTACCGCATCATTCCCGCGGTCACGAACGGCTGGAAGCCGTAGCTGGATGTCCTCGCGTCCTGGCTGGAGAATGACACGATAGGTCTGCGTTGGACTACTGGCGCGGGCACGGGAGGGAGCCGACATGGCCGGAAGGCGCTATGACCTGGTGATCGTGGGTGCTGGCAGCGGGAACATGATCCTCACTGAGGAATTCCGCACCTGGCGGGTCGCCGTGGTGGAAAGCGACAAGTTCGGCGGCACGTGCCTTAACCGCGGCTGCATCCCTTCCAAGATCCTTGTCTTCACCGCCGACGTGGCACGTACGGTACAGCACGCAGGCGAGTTCGGAGTCAATGCCGAGTTCCTCGGAGCGAACTGGCCGGCCATCCGTGACCGCGTCTTCGGCCGCATCGACCCGCTTCACGAGCGCGCCGCGTCCTATCGCGAGACCCACGGCGTCGACGTGTTCCGCGGGGTCGCGAGCTTCAGCAGCCCTGACACGATCGTGGTCGACGGAACAGAGATCAGTTCTGACCGGTTCATCCTGGCGACAGGGTCACGGCCTGCGGTGCCTGCTATCGCCGGGCTGGCTGAGGTTCCTTATCTGACTTCTGACACAGTCATGCGGCTCGGGGCACTGCCAGAGTCCATGCTCGTGCTCGGCGGCGGCTACATCGCGGCGGAGATGAGCCACGTCTTCGGGTCGCTCGGCACCCGGGTCACGATCGTGACGCGGGGGCCGCAGATGCTCTCGCAGCACGACGTGGACGTGAGGAACAAGTTCACCGAGATCTACGCGAAGCAGTTCGATGTCAGGTTCGGTACCACGGTGCGACGGATCGAGGCAACAGGAACAGGCGTCCGTGCTGAGCTGGCCGCCGCTAGCGGCGCCACCTTGGTCGACGCCGAAGTCGTGCTGGTCGCGACCGGCCGGGTGCCGAACAGTGATCGGATCAACGTCACCGCGGCTGGCCTGCGGCTCGACGATCACGGGCACATCCGCACCGACGAGACCTATGCGACCGGCGTGCCTGGCATCTGGGCCTTCGGCGACCTCGCCAATCACTTCCAGCTCAAGCACATGGCCAACGCCGAGGCGAGACTGGTCCGCTACAACGTGCTTCATCCGGAGAACCCGAGGAAGCTGCCGTTCACGATCGTGCCATCGGCCGTGTTCGCCGACCCGCAGGTCGCCTCTGTCGGCGCGACCGAGCAGTCTCTTCAGGCTCGCGGCCAGCCCTACGTGTCCGCGATCCGGCCCTATAGCGACACGGCATACGGCTGGGCGCTCGAAGACACGACGAGCTTCGTGAAGGTGCTCGCCGATCCGGCGACCAGGCAGCTTCTCGGCGCGCACCTTCTCGGGCCCCAGGCCGCGACCCTCATACAGCCGCTGATCCAGGCCATGTGCTTCGGCAACACCGTCGACCAGGTGGCCACAGGAGTCCTCTACATTCACCCCGCACTGACCGAGGTCGTGGAGCAGGCCCTGCTGAAGCTCTAGCCTCCGACTGCCAGATTGACGGCCTCTTCTGGGGTGAGCGCCGTGCTATCAAGATGACCGTCTATTGTCCAGCCGCTGATCGTGATGACCGGCTTGCCCGTCTTTTTCGCGAGGGCGATCTCGCTCAACGTGCCCCAGCTACCGCCGATCGCGATCACTGCGTCGCAGGCGCGCACGAGCAGGCCGTTCCTCAGCTCGCCGATTCCGGTCGGGAGCGCGATCGTCAGGTAGGCATTGCCCTTTGCCCGATCCGTTCCCGGCAGCAGGCCGACCGTCAGCCCGCCCTTCTCGGCCGCTCCTTCGCACGCCGCCGCCATGACGCCGCCGAGACCGCCGCACACCAGGATCGCTCCATGATCGGCTAGCAGGCGTCCGACCTGACGAGCTGCCTGGAGGTCGGCCGCGGTCGCGTCGTCGCCAGGGCCGACGACTCCGATGTACCTGGCGCGGCTGTCCGTTGCCCGGCTGTCCGTTGCAGGGCCTCAGGCGGCGCGGGTCAGGCGGACGACAGGGATCGCGCGGTCGGTCTTGACCTGGTAGCCCTCGTAGCGAGGCTGGGCCGCGACGATGCGCTGCCAGGCCTGCTCCCGGTCCTCGCCATCAAGCTGGGCGGGAATTACCCGGAATCGCTGCCCGCCGAATTCGGCCCACACCTGATCAGGATGGGCCGCGATGTTGTGGTACCAGGCGGGGTGATGCGAGGACCCGCCTGCCGAGGCCACGACCAGCCAGGCGTCGTCGCCGTCGGCGAACCTGGTCACGGTGGACTGCCGTTTCTCGCCGCTCTTGGCCCCGACCGTGGTCAGGTACAGCAGGTCCATTCCCTGGAACTTGTCTCCTGACCGCCGGTGCCAGCCGGTCATGAGGCGCATCATCGGGCGCACGATCACGCTCGGCCCCATGCTCTTCGGCCCTCGCGTGCCGTCGGGAGTCTTCTCAAAGCTCATTGCGTCTGCCTTTCGCCGTATGGCCAGGCCAATGACCAGATGTTAGACCGGTGACTCGGCTGAGGTGGGGGACGCGATCTGATTGACGGCGGGTCGCAGGTGCCGGCCGAGGGCGAGGGCCAGGGCGGCGGCGATCAGGCAGGCCAGGACCAGAGCGCCGAACAAGGCGGTGCCGGCCCCGGCGCCGAGGGCGGCGCCGCCGATGACCGGGCCGAGGAGGAACCCGGTGGTGAAGGCCAGCGTGCTGAGCCCGTTGTAGCGGCCGGCCGCCTCGGGCGGGGCGATGTCGTTGACGATCGCCGGCAGCGTCGGCGAGAACAGGGTCTCGCCGACGCCGAACGCCACCAGCGCGATCGCGAACAGGGCCGCAGCGGCCGCGCCGCTGCCAAGCTGCCCGGCCGCGATCACGATGACCCAGGTCACCGCCCACGTGACGGCGGCCATGGCGGTCGCGGTGGTACGCCGCCGTCCGGCCAGCCAGCGCAGCACCAGCAGCTGCGCGACCACCACCGTCACGGTGTTAGCGGCATACGCCAGGCTCAGCAGGTGCGTG
>DATJLT010000101.1:0-9898 GCA_035509195.1 Streptosporangiaceae bacterium
CGAAGGGGTCGCCGCCCTTGAGCCGTACGACGCGGTCTCCCGCCAGCGCGCGGCGGACGATCAGGTCGTTGATCTGGTCCTGGGTCAGCCGGTGGGCGCCAGGCGCCTTGCCTGCCTCGATGACCTCGACGTCTGGGTCGAGTTCGTCGAGCACGTCGCGCGGGCCGAGCCGGTCAGCGACGACGACGTCCGCCTCGGCGAGCAGTCGCCGGCCGAGTACGGTCATCAGGCCAGGATCGCCTGGACCGCCGCCTACGAGGGCAACGTGGCCGGGGTTTCCGGTCCGGCGGCGAAGCCGCCGGACCGGAAGAGTGCCCTGGGCGAGTGCCTGGCTGATCCCCGCACGCAGGCGCTGGGACCGGCGCGGGTCGCCGCCTGCGGTGACGGCGACGGTGATGTCCCCGTACCTGGTCACGGCGGGCATGCGGGCGGCGGTCGCCTCGGCGTCGTCGGCGCGGACGTACCAGATCCTGGTCCGCTCGGCTTCTGCCGCTACGGCGGCGTTGACCACGGGGTCGTTCGTGGCCACGTGTACTAGCCAGGCGTCTTCCAGGTCGCCTTCGCTGTACTGGCGGCGCAGGACTGTTACCTGGAGGTGGCCGAACTCGGCGGCGAGTACGGGGGCGATGACGGTGACCTCGGCACCGGCCAGGACGAGTGACTGCGTACGGCGGAGGGCGACCGGCCCGCCGCCCACGACCACGGCCTTTCTTCCTGCGAGGTTGAGTTCGATCGGGTAGCCGCTCACCGGTCGGCTCCTTGACCGGCCCCGAGCTTCAGGGTGAACGTCCGGGTGCACGAACCGCAAGTCCATGAACCCGCCTCAGGGCCTGATGGTTTAAGTTCCTCGTCTCCGCAGTACGGGCAGAAGAAGGGAACCTGCCTTTCCTCGCCGCTCATGACAGCAGGCCTTCTTCCGCGCGGCGCACCCAGGAGGCGAACTGCTCGTCGTCCTTTCTGTCTGCCTGGTAGGCGCGTAGCAGGCGCTCGACGTAGTCGGGCAGCGCGTCGGCGGTGACCTTGAGGCCCCTGAGCTTGCGGCCGAAGGACGGGTCAGTGCCCAGCGACCCGCCGAGGTGGACCTGGAAACCTTCCTCGCCGTCGACGATCGAGCCCTTGAGCCCGATGTCGGCGAGCTGGAATCTGGCGCAGGAATTCGGGCAGCCGTTCACGTTGATCGAGATCGGCGTGTCGAACTCAGGCAGGCGCCGCTCGAGTTCCCCGTACAAGTCCCGCGCTCGCTGCTTGGTCTCCACGATCGCGAGCTTGCAGAACTCCAGGCCCGTGCACGCCATCGTTCCCTGCCTGAACGGCGAAGGGCTGGCTTGCAACTCAATGGCGTCAAGCTCCCTGGTGAGCTGATCGACGGTGTTTTCTTGGATGTCAAGAAAAAGGAGTTTCTGCTCAGTCGTGGTACGGAGCCTGCCCGACCCGAATTCGTCGGCCAGGTCTGCGGCCTGCCAGAGCCGGCTGCCGGTCGTCCGGCCTACGTGCGGGGCGACGCCGACGTAGTAGTTGCCGTCTTGCTGCGCGTGGATGCCGATGTGGTTGCGGGCGGCCAGGACCGGGGCGGCCGGCTCCGGGCCGTCGGCGAGGCTGAAGCCGAGGTACTCACGCTCGAGTACTTCCCTGAACTTCTCCGTGCCCCAGTCTGCGACGAGGAACTTGATCCGTGCCCTGGTGCGCAGGCGGCGGTAACCGTAGTCGCGGAACAAGTCGGCGACGCCGGCCCAGACGGCGGGTACCTGCTCGGGGGTCGCGAACGCGCCAAGGCGGCTGGCGATCATCGGGTTCGTTGACAGGCCGCCGCCGACCCAGACGTCGAAGCCCGGGTTGCCGTCAGGGCCGATGACGCCGACGAACGAGACGTCGTTGACCTCGTGCACGGTGCAGTGGGAGGCACAACCGGAGATCGCGGTCTTGAACTTGCGCGGGAGGTTGCCGAACCGGTCTGGGTCGCCGGTCGCCACGGCCTCGGTCGCGCGCAGGGTCGCGGTCGCGTCGATGATCTCGGCGGCGTCGATGCCTGCGACCGGGCAGCCGAGAATATTGCGCGGGACGTCGCCGCAAGCCTGGATCGAGGAGAGGCCGACCTCTTCGAGCCGCTCCCAGATGACGGGAACGTCTTCGATCCTGATCCAGTGGAACTGCACGTTCTGCCGGTCGGTGATATCGGCGAGGTCACGGCCGAACTCCTTGGCAACGCCGCCGATCGCACGGAGTTGATGCGAGGTGAGCTGGCCGCCGGGAATGCGGACGCGCATCATGAAGTAGCTGTCCTGGATATCTTCGTCATCGAGCATGCCCGTGCGGCCGCCGGGAATGCCGGGACGGCGCTGGGTGTAAAGGCCCCACCAGCGGAAGCGGCCGCGCAAGTCTGTGGGGTCGATCGAGTCGAAGCCCGTATAGGCGTACCGGTTGATGATCCGGTCCCTGACGTTCAGGCCGGCGTCGTCCTTCTTGAAGCGCTCGGCCGCGTTCAGCGGCTCGTAATGGCCGAGAGCCCACTGACCCTGGCCGCGCTGCTGCTTGGGCATTTCGCTGTTCCTTCTGCTCCTGGATCCTGGCGCGCACGAGTTTCATGGCGCTGGCGCCGTGCTTGCGGCACCGGGCCAGGCGCGTGCGTGCGGGGCTTGCGATCAGCGGAAGGAACGACAGATGGCGGTGCAGGTGCGGAGCAGGTCGACGTGACGTCGGCAGGTAAGCAGCAGCCCTGGGTTAGTCCCTGCTCGGCTTGACACTGCGGCCTCCATGGGCACATCGGGCGGTTTCAGGCAACACCCCGGTGTGCTGCATCGTTCTGTCTACGACATTAACATCTGGCCACCGCGCCAGTCGACAGCAAACTGCCGGGGCGGTCGTCGCAGGTCAACGCCAACGGGTGGGGCGTGCATTCCGCGCGGGGCGCAAGTTTCTTCCGAGGTCTGGCGAATTGCCATCCAGGCGGACGCGGGCTGGATAGCCTGGGAAACGGCTGGGCAGTACGGTCCGCGGGGGACTAGAAGTTCGCTGGGCAAGAAGGTGTATCGGGGTGTCTTTGTTAGGTCGGGTTATCGTCGGTACCTGCGAGTCGCCTGGAAGCATCCGGGCGATGCGGTACGCCAGGGACCTGGCAGTTAACTCTGGTGCGGCACTGATTACCGTTCACGCCTGGGTGCCGCCCGGAGGAGAGATCGCTGACCGGCGGGCGCCTAACCCGATCTTGAGGCAGGTATGGCATAAAGCCGCCTGGCAGCGCCTGAACGACTCGGTCGAGGCCGCGTTCGGCGGGCCACCTGACGGGGTCGATATGTGGCCGGTCGTCATGCGAGGTTCGGCTGGAGAGGTGCTCGTGCACGTCGCGCGCCGTGCCGACGATGTGCTTGTGCTCGGGGCCGGTAGGCGCGGGATGCTGGCCAGGCTGGGGCACGGGCAGGTGGTCAGGTACTGCGTGACGCATGCGACGTGCCCGGTAGTGGCGGTTCCGCCCTCGCCTCTGGCCGGCTATGCGCGGCGGTGGCCGCGGATGCTGGCCTGGCGTCATGGCGAACTGCGCGCCGACGAGGCACTGGACGGAGCCGACAGCAACCAGTAGGCCGGTCGCCGTCACGGTCGGGCGGCCGCTGAGCTCAGCGCAGTCGCTCGGGCACGGGGAAGGCGGCGCAGACCGCGCGCCAGATCACCTTCACGTCCTCGCCATCGGCGAGCGCCTGCTGCACCGTCCGGTCGCCGAGCCCTGCCATTACGTAGTCCTTGGCGACACTTTGCGCGTACGCGGCGCCGAACTGCTCGTCCATCCGCTGCCAGAACTCAGTAATCCGCACCCGCGCAAGGCTACAAGCCAAGCGCGACCTCTCAGTTCGCCGGCGACCGGGGTGCGCCGCGCCACCCGGCCAGCAGCATCAACTAGTCAGCGATGCTGCTCGCCCTGCCCCGGCTACAGCATCAGAGTCCCGGCGATGTCACCCGGACAGCATCAACTCGCCACCGTAGTCGTTCGATCCGCCCCGCCAGGAGCAACGCGGAGCCATCGATGCTGCTGCCATGGCCCCAGCGTCGTTCCAGCGTGGGGTTGCCAGTCCGCCGGACGCCGCCGGTACGCAGAAACTTCTGCTTGATTGGGCGGTACCGGCGAGTCGTGGCCATGATCGAACAATTGTTCGTTAGGCTGGCCCGGCCGGTGGGTTTCTTCCTGCTACTTCTGGAGCAGGGCGGGCCACGCCGGCGGACGGTACTGAATTGCGGGGCTGGTTGTCAGTGGCGGCGCGTAGCGTCTGCCTTAATAGCTGGCACGCCCTGAGGTAGCACAGCACGAAGGCTGGCAGACGGCCCCAAGATCCCGACAGGAGTTCACATGGCACCGAACGATAAGGCGAGCGGCGTCAAGGCCGGTGACAGGGACAAGGCCCTGGAGACGGCGCTAGCCCAGATCGAACGGCAGTTCGGCCGGGGCGCCGTCATGCGGCTTGGCGACGACGCCCGCGCTCCGGTTGAGGTAATTCCGACGGGTTCGATCTCGCTGGACGTGGCGCTTGGCATCGGCGGGCTGCCGCGTGGCCGGATTGTGGAGATCTACGGACCTGAGAGCAGCGGTAAGACCTCGCTGGCGCTGCATGCGGTCGCCAATGCCCAGCGGGCCGGGGGGATCGCCGCGTTCATCGATGCCGAACACGCGCTCGACCCGGAGTACGCGCGGAAGCTTGGCGTGGACACCGACGCGTTGCTGGTCTCCCAGCCGGATACCGGTGAGCAGGCTCTGGAGATCGCGGACATGCTGATCCGCTCGGGTGCGATCGACATTGTGGTGATCGACTCGGTGGCCGCACTGGTGCCGAAGGCCGAGATCGAGGGTGAGATGGGCGACAGTCATGTCGGCCTCCAGGCCCGCCTGATGTCCCAGGCCCTCAGGAAGATCGCCGGGGCACTGAATCAGACAAGGACGACCGCGATCTTCATCAACCAGCTCAGGGAAAAAATCGGCGTCATGTTCGGGTGCATGACATACGAGACAAAGGTCACGCTAGCTGACGGAACTCAGGAGAAGATCGGTAAGATCGTCAACCAGCGGCTCGATGTGGAAGTGCTGTCCTACGATCCGGACTCTGGTCAGATCGCTCCGCGCCGAATCGCGAACTGGTTCAATAACGGGCGGGCCGACCGGTTCCTGCAATTCACCGTCGCTAAGTCCGGCGGTAACGGTCGTGCTCAATTCGCCGCGACCGAGAATCACCTGGTCCAGACGCCCGGCGGTTACCGGCCGGCTGGAGAACTCATGGTCGGCGACCGGGTAATTGCGGTCGAGCCGCAGCTTCTGAGTTCTCAGCAGATCCAGCTCATCTTGGGATCGCTGATGGGTGACGGGAACCTGTCCCCGAACCGGCGTGGCCGATCAGGTACCAGGTTCCGGATGGGACATGGAGTCACGCAAACGGCCTACCTAGACTGGAAGGTCTCCATGCTCGGCAATATCGGCTGCAGCAGGACCACGAACTCCAAGGGCGCGGCTTTCGCTGACTTCATGCCCCTGCCCGAGTTGGCCGAACTGCACGAGGCGGTGTACTTCGGCGACGGTAAAAAGCACCTGAGCTGGGATTACCTGAAAGCGCTCACGCCGCTTGCGCTGGCCGTCTGGTATGCCGATGATGGCGGCTTCACCGTCAGGTCCAAGGGCGTTCAGAAGCGGACTCAGGGCGGTTCGGGTCGGATCGAGATCTGTGTCGAGGCGATGAGTCCAGGCTCAAGGAGCCGTGTCGTTCAGTACCTGAACGACACGCACGGGCTAGAGGTCAAGCTCAGACTGAGCGGTGCTCGAAAGGTCGCGGTGCTTCAGTTCACGACCGACGCGACAGCAAAATTCCAGAAACTGGTGGCACGGTACGTTCACCCGTCCATGGAGTACAAGCTCCTGCCTAAGTTCCGCGGACAGTTCAAGGTCGAGCCGGAGTTCGTGCCTGCGGAGTTGCGCCCGCAGCCTGCTCGCATCCTTGACATTCGTGTCAAACCGCCGACACGGTCGATGAACAGGTTCGATATCGAGGTCAGCGGCGGGCACAACTATTTTGTCGACGGCGTCATGGTGCACAACAGCCCGGAGACCACGACTGGCGGCAAGGCGCTGAAGTTCTATGCCTCGGTGCGGCTTGACGTGCGGCGCATCGAGACGCTGAAGGACGGCAATGAGCCGGTGGGTAACCGGACGAAGGTGAAGGTCGTCAAGAACAAGATGGCCGCGCCTTTCAAGGTGGCCGAGTTCGACATTCTCTACGGCATCGGGATCAGCAGGGAGGGCAGTCTCATCGACCTCGGCGTCGAGCAGACGATTATCCGCAAGTCCGGTGCCTGGTACACCTACGACGGCGACCAACTTGGCCAAGGCAAGGAGAACGCCAGGAACTACCTGCGCGACAACCCGGACGTGGCCAACGAGATCGAGAAGAAGATCAAGGAGAAGCTGGGTATAGGCCCGCAGCTTGACGCGGACGTAACAGCGTCTAACGGTTCCGGGCCGAACGGTTCCGGGCCGAACGGCTCTAGGCCGAGTGGCTCTGGAGTGTCGGGCGTGTCGGGCACGTCGGGCTTGTCGGCTAGGCGTGGCGGGCTTGAGGTCGTGCCGGGACCGAACGGTGGCAGGTAGGGCGCGTAGTCGGAGTTCGGGGTCGGCTGGGGCGGGTCGATCTGGCGGCTCAGGTCGGCCCGGCGGCTCCAGCGGTTTGGCTGACTCCGGCGGCTCGGCTGGCTTCGGCGATCTGGCCGACGCGGGCGGGTTCGGGGAGTCCGGAGGCATGCGCGATCCGGGCGATGTGCCCGCTGATCCGGAGTCCGTGGCGCGGATCATCTGCTTGCGGATGCTGACGGCCGCTCCGAGGACGAGAGCGCAGCTTGCTGACGCACTCAGCCGACGGGGCGTCCCGTCGGACGCTGCCGACGCGGTGCTCAGCCGGTTCGCCGACGTCGGACTGATCGACGACGCTACGTTCGCGTCGGCGTGGGTGGAGTCCCGGCACTATGGGCGTGGTCTTGGCCGGCGTGTGCTCGTGGCCGAACTTGACCGGCGCGGGGTAGCGCGTGAGGACATCGAGGCTGCCGTCGACCAACTCAGCCCAGAGACTGAGCGAGCGACGGCGTTCGCCCTGGTCGAGCGAAAGGTGGCGGGCACGGCGGGGCAGCCTTACCCCGTGCGGGTCAGGAAGCTGGCCGGAATGCTCGCGCGCAAAGGGTATTCGGCGGGGATCGCCTTCAGCGTTGTCCGCGAAGCGATTGCCCGATCCGAACCTGGCGGAAGCGGGGCGACATCCGATGCCGATGACTACCTCGCCATTGAGTTCGCCGCCGAGGAAGATTAGCTGAGCGGCTCGAGACAAGATCCCCTGGTCAAATACGCCACCAAAGTCTCCGATCTGGAGGTCCTCCCCTCCGGAACTTCACGGGCGGCGAACGCACGGGCGCGGGTCCGGCGGTGCGCCGATAATTCCCGAATAGGCTACTACGTCGCCCGATACGAGCGAGTTGTCCGACCGGAGCGGTCGCCATAGCTCGGTCGGCTAAGGCCGCGAACCCTCACGGCGGGCACCCGGCTAACATCAAACCCCGGTTTGGTGGTGCGTGCACCCCATCAAACCCCGGTTGGTGCTGGCCTACGCGTTCTCGGTCTGGCCGGCCAGTCACCTTGCGTATACCGGGGTTGTCGGCAGCTGCGATTCCCGGCGGTAACAGCTACGAAGTTCCACCGATGCGGTTCACTGTGCAGCAGCGGCAGCAACGATGGCTCAGAGATGCTGTTCCCGCGACAACAGATTTCCATCGTTGCGGTAGCCGTGCGCCGCCGAACAGCATCAACGGGCCACGGTTGCTGTTACGCGCGACAAGGTGAGCCTTTTGTTCGCTTCACGCCATTCCCGTGCTTCCCGGCTCACCTGAGCATGAACGCACTAAATCTGACGAAACTCGGGGACGGCGCGGGTGCGGGGTGGCGGGCGCCGACCGTACGGCGCGGGTGCCGGGTGGCGGGAGCTGGCGGCACGGTGCGGGCGCGGCGGGGCGCGGCGGGGCGCGCGGGCGCGGCGGGGCGCGCGGGCGCGGCGGGGGAGGGAGGGCGCTCGGGCGCGGCGGGGCGCGGGGGAGGCGGGGGAGGCGGGGCGCGCGGGCGCGGGCGCGGCGGGGCGCGCGGGCGCGGGGGAGGCGGGGCGGCGCCCGCATTAATTTGCGGGTATTGCCATGTTCGGGGCGACCTTGACCGTTGTGTCACTGGCGGCTTAGCCTCACGGGACAGTGAGGTTTAGGTCGCGTGCCGTCGGGCGGCGGCGGGCGAGAAGCGAGCACCAGGCTGGGCAACTCGCCTGGCCAGCAGATACATGGCAGGCGTGAGAACGAGCGCAAGAAGGGATCGGGTGGTCACTTTCTGAGCGGCGCCGCGCCGCGAGTGCAGCATGGGCGCGGTTTTCCTCGCTGCGGGCAAGGTTCCTGGCACCCATTTACGGGGTCAAGGAGTCTAAAGAGCGGGAAGGGAGAGCCGCGGTGGGAAGCAGTGCGGTGCTGGTCCTGGCGATCAGCGTTGCCGTGATTGCCCTGCTGGCGGCGGCCGTCGTCATCACGCTCTCGCTTCGAGCGGCGGGCAATCGCCAGACAACCCGGGTCAAGGCCGCTGAGGCGGAGGCTGCCGCGATCGTCGCCAGGGCTGAGCGGGCGGCCGATCAAGCCGCCCGCGCCAGGCAGAAGCTGGACGATGAGGTCCAGGCCGTCACCGAGCAAACCAGGCAGCTCCGTGCCGACCTTGAGCGCCGCGAGACCAGGATCATCGAACGCGAGCACCGCCTGGACGCCGAGTCAGCACGGCAAGAACAGCAGCACCAGGCACTCGTGAAGGCACGCGAGGAAGTTGACTTCAGGACCGCCGAGCTTGCGACCGCCGAGGCGAAGCGAAAGGAGGAGCTAGAAAGAATCGGGGGCCTTACAGCAGGCGAAGCCAAGGCCGAACTTGTCGCCGTCATCGAGAGCCAGGCCAAGCGCGAGGCCGCGACGCTGGTCAGGGACATCGAGCACGACGCGAGGAAGGAAGGCCAGGCACGCGCCAGGCGGATCATCACCCTGGCCATCCAGCGTCTGGCCAGCGAGCAGACCAGCGAGTCTGTCGTCTCTGTTCTCCACTTGCCGGCCGACGAGATGAAGGGCCGCATCATCGGCCGCGAGGGCCGCAACATCCGCGCCTTCGAAACCGTGACCGGGGTGAACCTGATCATCGACGACACGCCGGAAGCCGTGCTGCTCTCGTGCTTCGATCCGGTGAGACGCGAGGTCGGAAGGCTCACGCTTGAACGGCTAGTGGCCGACGGGCGCATCCACCCGCAACGCATCGAAGAGGTATTCGAGCAAAGCAGGCATGCCATTTCCGAGCTATGTGTCAGGGCCGGCGAAGACGCGCTCATCGAGGTGGGCATTACCGACATGCACCCCGAGCTAGCCCAGTTGCTCGGTCAGCTAAGGTACCGCACCTCCTATGGCCAGAACGTGCTCAAGCACCTCGTCGAATCGGCGCACATAGCCGGGATGATGGCCAGCGTGACGATCTTGCGGGCACGCTTGTCGCCCTCGGCCTGCGCCTCGCGCTCGATGTCGCGGATGGTCAGTGCCGCCTCACGCCTGGCCTGATTCTCGATGACGGCGACCAGTTCTTGTTTCGCCTGCTCGGCGGTGAGGCCGCCGATGCGCTCAAGCTCTTTGTGCTGCGCGGCTTCGGCCTGATCAAGGTCGTGGCCCAGGGCGTCGAGTTCAGCCTGCCGCTGGTCAAGCTCGTGCCTGCGCTGATCCAGGGCGGCCGACTTGTCCTCGATCCGGCGTAGCTCGTCATCGAGGCGGTGCTCCCGTTCGGCAAGCCGGGCCTCCCGGCGCTCAAGATTGGCCCGCAGATCACGTACCTCATCCT
>DATJLT010000102.1:0-9835 GCA_035509195.1 Streptosporangiaceae bacterium
ATGACCGACGTGCCCCAGGCCGATCGCGTTGACGTGGACCAGATACCTGAGCTGCGAGAAGGTGTGGCGCTCCTGGGCGGCGAGCCGAGGGCGCGCCACGTTTACTGCCGGCCAGGTGCGGTCGAGGACGTGATCGCCAACTGGCGGGGCGTACTTGGTAACAGAGCGTGGGTCCTGACACGCGGGCAGGCTGTCGCTGACGGCTGGTTCGGTCCGGTCAGCCAGTCGGTCGCGGCCAGGATCGGCGACGTGGTCGCGGCACCGTCTGGCCAGGCCGCGATCGTGGCAACCAGGGCGGAACCGCGCGAATCGGCCTTGGTAGGGTTGCACGGCTCGCTCACTCAGTCCGACCAGCTCGTGCCGCTACTGACCGTAACAACTACCTAGCCCGCTCGCGTTTGTCCACAGGCAGACGCGGGAACCGCACCGCCGTAGGCCGGGTTATCCACCGAACGCCGGAGGTTATCCACAGTGTCAAGCCAGCCGGTGATCAGCACCAGCGAGCTGGCCAGCCTGCTTAAATCGCCTGAACCGCCTGCCGTGCTCGACGTGCGCTGGCGGCTCGGCGGCCCGCCGGGAATCAACAGTTATCTGGACGGGCACCTGCCTGCGGCAATGTTCATTGACCTGGACAGTGAGCTCTCCGGCCCGCCGGGCGCAGGCGGCAGGCATCCGCTGCCCGACAGCGCCGTTTTCGAAAACTCGATGCGCATCGCCGGCCTGCATGAGGGCCAGCTTGCCGTTGCCTACGACGACGGCGACTCGACGATCTCGGCCAGGCTGTGGTGGATGCTCAGGTACTTCGGCCACGATCAGGTGGCGGTGCTCGACGGCGGATACCGGGCCTGGGCGCTGGCGGGGCTGCCGATCAGCAAGCTCATCCGCCGTCCTGAGCCGGGAGACTTCAGCGTGCGCCTCACCGGCGGCATGCCCGTGCTCGACGATGACGGTGCAGCCAGACTGGCGCGCTCTGGGTTCCTTCTCGATTCCCGCCAGTCAGAACGCTACCGTGGTGACGTGGAGCCAATCGACCGTACCGGCGGGCACATCCCCGGCGCGATCAGCGCTCCTACCAGGGAAAACGTGGGCGCCGACGGCCAGTTCCTCGACCAGGAGGAACTCGTCGGCCGGTTCGCCGCACTTGGACTGCCCTCGGCCGGTGACCTCCGCGCCGGCTCGAACGGCGAGCCGGTGATCGGTGCCTACTGCGGCTCTGGCGTGACCGCCGCCCACCAGGTGCTGGCCCTGCACCTGGCCGGCCTGCCCGCGGCCCTGTACGTAGGCTCCTGGTCCGCCTGGTCCTTCGACCCGGCCCGCCCCGTGGCGACCGGTCCAGACCGGGGCTTATTACCAGCGCACCCGCCCCCGCATCCCGGCCAGCAGCATTAAGTGTCCACCGATGCTGTAGACCCCGCCCCGGCTACAGCATCAGAGTCCCGGCGATGTCACGGGGACAGCATCAAATGACCATCGTTGTTGCTGGATTCCCCCCGCCAGCAGCAACGGCGGGCCATCGATGCTGCTGGCCGCCTCGCCCGACGGGTAACTTGGCGGCGCCCGAGTCCGCCCGGGTTTGCTGCAAACGTTTGCGCAGGGCGGCGGGTCAGCGCTTGATCGTGAGGGCCAGCCAGGTGGCTACTCCGACGGTCAAGGCGATCGCCGTAGCGCTGTCCGGCGCCGCCAGCGTTCCTGCCGTGCCTGCGACCAGGGCGATCACCAGGCGGATCAGCGCACGAAAGGGAAACCCTGTCCGGATAGGTGCCGAATCGGGCGGTGCGCTTGCCGCCCTGGCCTCGTTCCTGCCGTATTCGGTGCGCAGCTCGTTGTACGCGGCAGCGGCCAGGGCAAAACGCCCGGCATCGCCACCGTCTTCGCGGTCCGGATGGGTCGCCGAGGCGATTCGCCGCCAGGCAGCCCTGACGTCATCGTCGGTGACCGGGTCGTTCGCGCTGAGGCCGAGTACGTCGAAAGGGTTCACCGTGAGTGCTCGGTTCCGAAGGCGGCGTCGAGCAGTTCGCTGACGTCAGGAAGCGCACGCCGTGCGGGCGCGGGTGCCTGTGTTTTCGCCGCCGGCCTTTCCCGTGCCTCCTGGCTTACCTGTGCAGCGGTCGCCGTCAGGCGCTTGACCTGAAGGTAGGTGACGCCGCCGCGGTAGAGGTAGGCCACCTGGCCGGTGTCTAGCGACCTGATCAGCGCCGGGTCGACGACCGGTGTCTCGCGCAGTCGCGAGGAGCCCTGGCGGGACCAGAAAGGGAACCGGCGGAGCTGGCGGGTCGTGTCGACCTGCTTGCGGGTTCCGGCGAGCGCTATCACGGGCTCGGGCTGGGGGGTGCGCAGTAGCCAGATGCCGCCTTCCGCGGTGGCGGCGATCCGGTTGCGTTCGTCCTCGGCCACGCCGAGGCCATGCCAGGACTGGGCGGACACCTGAACGGCCAGGCCGAGCGACCTGGCACGCTCGTAGAGCTGCCAGATCGGCAGCCGCCGCGACACGGCGGAGAACTCGTCGACCGCGAGGAGGATCTCCCGTTTGACCTGACCACGGGCGGCGAAGCTCGCGAGCAGGTCGACAAGGGCCCTGGCCTGGCCTTCTGCCACCGAGATCTGATCGGTTCCTTCGAGAACGCAGTACCAGGCGTCGGCCTCGGCGAAGGTCGCGCTTCCGTCGAAGCCGTCGCCGAGACGCCGGAACAGCGTGCGGAACCGCAGGGCGACATCGGCGAGGTGCTTGCTGGCTGACCTGATCATGAGGTGGTCAGCGGCGGTGCCCACCGTAGCGTACGCGGCCGCCAGCCAGCCGGGCTCGAGCCTGCTCAGCAGTTCCTGGCTGTTAGCTGGCGGCCCGGCGGGCGCCTCGACCGCCAGCCCGATGAGGGCCTCCATGACGTCGGTGTAATAGGCGGCGGCACCCGTGCCGTGCTCGATGAGATCTACGAGCGTGGTCGTGAGCTGGCGGGGCGGTAGGGTCCAAAGCGACAGGCTCATTTCGTCTGGCCAGATCGCGGTTGACCTCGCCCCGGCGTCGCGTAGCACCCGCCGGGTGCGGTCGGCGATCTTCCTGGCGTCGGAACCGCCCTTGCAGTCGAGTACCACGAGAAGCGGGGGCTCGCCTAGGCCTGCGGCGTGCCGCCTGAAGCCCGCTGCCATGAACCCGGCCCAGAGCCTGAGCAGCAGCGTGGTCTTGCCTGTGCCCGTGGTTCCGACGACGACCTGGTGGGATCGCATCCGCTGGTAGCCGATCGAGGCAACTCTGCCCGGCCGGTGCCCGGTCGAGCGGATCACCGCGCCGACGCCGAGCAGATCCTCACGTCCGTAGATCAGGGGTACTGACCCAGGGGCCGCTATCAGTGCCCTCGCCGTGCGAGCCTGATGGCGCCATTGCCGCTGATCGAAGGCGACGGCGGAGTCCGGCGCGAAGCCTCCTGCCCCTGTCCGTAGTGCGCGGATCCGGTAGGCCCAGGCCAGGGCGCCGGCGAGCAGGCCGAGTGGCAGGGCAGCCGGTGCTACGGCGTCCGCCGCCTGCGGGACCCGGCCCGCACGGGCGAGCTCCCAGAATGTGAGCCAGGCGTGAAAAGGCACAGCGAGCGCGGCTGACCAGCCGCTGGTCACGGCGGTTGCGATGAGCCAGGTAATGACCATGGGCAGGCACCAGGCAGCGGCGGTGAGCAGCCGGCGTGGAGGAAGACCCAGGTACCAGGCTGTAGCGAGCCCGCCGGCGGCGACGAGCGTGACCGGAGCCAGGGCGATCGCGACCGCCAGCATGATGGTCAGGCTGATCAGCCTGACCATCACCTGGAAGATGACCTGCGCGACCAGCAGGCTCAGCCAGCGCCGTATCACGACGCCGGCCGGCGAAGCGCATCGGCTGGCAAGGGCCTGATCTCGATCCTGTCCGCCAGGTCGCCGGCTTCGTCCCGTGCCCTGGCGACAACGTTACGGGCCGCCGGAGAGCACAAGTAGATCGCCCTTGCGTGCCTTTGCGGCTGTCCGGGAACCAGGATGTCGGCCGGCTCGCATCCGTAGTCGCCCGTCCTGGCAAGCAACTCCCTCATGATCGCGACGGTCTTGACGACTGTCTTGGGCGTCAGTTCCGCCTCGATAGCCCAGCATTCTCCCGCCCAGGCGAGTCCGGTGCACTCTGGCCAGTGGACCTCTCCGTCAGGCACGTGCTCGCGGATGGCAATGCGGCGCCCGAACCTGGCTCTGATCCTGCGCTCGCTGCGCCAGTAGCCCTGACCAGCGGTGAACTGCGGGGTCGCGGCCAGCGCCAGCCGTGCGGCGGTCACCGCGCGCAAGTGCGCGAGCTGGGATAAGGCCGGAGCCCTGGCGGTGAACGGGAGACCGCAAGCCGCCAGGCCAGCCTTGGTCAGCCAGATCCAGCGATGGCCAGGTCCCAGGTTGTCCGACTCGGCCAGGCCGGCCGCCGTCCAGCGGGAGACGGTCGCGGTCGCGCCCCGCTGCGACCCGCCGAGCAGTCCGGCGAGGTGATCGAGTTGAAGCCCGTACATCTCGCCGGTGAAGATCAGGCTGTCCGAAGCGTCCGCTGCCCGGATCATGGCCTTATTTCAGCACGGCTGCGGCCCCGCTTGCTAGCCGGGCCTTCAGCCGCGCCACGCGGGGGAGGGGCGGTGCTGGCGCGGCCAGGGTCCGTGCTGCACAATGTCTGTGGAGTATCAGAGTCTGCTCGAGCACCAGGCTTGCCTGCTGCGGCCTTGAGATCCGTTGGGGAAGACGCATCTCGTCCGGCTGGCAGGGAGGTTCAGTGACCGTTCGCGGTGTGCTGCAGATTCACTCTGCGCCCCCGGCGCTTAGCCCGCATATCGAGTGGGCGGTGGCCGGGGTGTTTGGCGTGCCTGTCCGGCTGCACTGGATCGAGCAGCCGGCTGCTCCTGGTTCCTTGCGAACCGAACTGGCCTGGGAAGCACGGCCGGGTAGTTCGGGCGAGATGGCCTCGGCCCTGGCGGGCTGGAAGCTGCTCAGGTTCGAGGTCACCGAGGAAGCCAGTCCGGGCTGCGACGCCGTGAGGTATAGCTGCACGCCCTCGCTCGGCATGTTCTCAGCGGCGACAGGCGCTAACGGTGACATCATGATCAGCGAAAACCGCCTGCGGGCGGCCATCACGCTGGCCGCGAACCCGGCCGACAGCGGGCTGGCCGAACTCCACAGGCCACGTCATCCGGCGCTTGGCGGCTCCCTTGAGGCCGAGCTTTCGCTGCTGCTCGGCGAGCCGTGGGACGCTGAACTCGAGCCGTTCAGGCACGCTTCGGCAGGTGCGCCGGTCAGGTGGCTGCACGCGACCGGCTAAAGTCCGCGCCCTGCCGCTATGGCCCCGGCGTTCCGCTATGGCCCCGGCGTTCAAGTCAGCCGGGAGCACGGGCATGGGCGCGAAGCGGCCAAACGACCTTATATTGCCGCGCGTGACAGCATCAATGGCCAGTTGATGCTGCTCCGGGGCGCTCGGTACCCGCAACGATGGAACTTCGTTGTCGCAGGAGCAGCATCGCTGAGCCATCGTTGCTGCCGCCGCTGCCTGAGGAACCGCATCGGTGGCCATCCGTTGCTGTTACCGCCGGAAGATCTCGGCATCGAACCTGATTGCCACGGCGGTCAGGACTCCTCGCCGGCTAGTGCCAGCGGGCGGTCCTGGTCGGGGCGGTTATCTGAGATCCAGGCGTCGATGCGTTCCCACCACTGATACAGCCATTGAAGCTGCGCCTCATGATCGGCGTCGCGCGGAACCTCGCCGACAGGTACCCGCCACCACTTGGCCTTGATGACCTGGCCGACGTCCAGGTTCCGCCAGATGTCGGCGGGGCTGGCCAGCCGGTCAAGGCCGGCATGCGCGACGAAGATCACGTCAGCTTCCGGGCAGGCCTTGATCGCGGCGAAAGCACCGCCGCTGCGCGGCGCGAGCAGGTTGGGCATGTGCAATGCCCGGTTCGCCAGGTCGCGCCGGCCGACCTGCTCAAGCCGTCGGATACCGCGCTCCCAGCGACTCGGCGTCCAGTTGCCGCCTTCAGGAAAGATGACAAGCGCGCCAACCTGATCGAGGCCGCTGGCCAGCCGCTCGATCTGCTCGGTAAAAAGGCGCTCGCCGGTCTTCGCGTGATTGATGAACACGTTGGGCAGCCTGTTCACTACCACGTCCACGCCAGGGTCAAGCTGAAGCGTGGCCTTCATCACGACTCTTGGCCTTCGCTTGTAAACGCTGAGTAGCTGGCGTACGAGCAGGAACGAGTCGCCTGGCCCGGCGTGCCTGCTGAGCACGATGACCGGGCGTGCCAGCCTGGCGGCGAGCTCCGGTTCGGTCAACGGCGGTTCATCGACCTCCATGCGCAGGCCAAAGGACCGCACCGCCGCGCGGTACACCGAGTCAAGGAACCATTGCATGACCGCGTAATGGCGGGTCTGGAAGGGCTCTGTGCGCAGCCGTCCGCCGAAGCCGCTGGCGACCCACAAGCCCAGGCACATGAACAGGACGGCCGTCTCACCGAACGCCCAGATCAGCGCGAAGACCAGGAGGCGCACCGCTCGGGTGCGGCGCGGCCTGCGCCGCGCGATCCAGCCGAACACCGTGGTCACGAGCGCGAGCAAGGGGAAAAGTACGGTGAGGGCGAGCGCTATGACCACGACCAGGGGCGCCAGCACCAGCCTGCGGATCAGCCTTGGTGGCAGCATGGCCGACTCCTCGGTCTCGAAGCCGTGAGCGGGCTAGGTCGGCTGGGCGCTGGCGAGGTATCTCGCCGACGCACGGTAAGCCCGCTCGATGCTCTCTTGCACCATAGCCTTATCCCGGTACCTGAGCTGGGAAAGATCCGCTGGCCTGCGGCCGGAGCCGGTAGGAAGCACATGGACGGTGATACCCGCCGGCAGCGCGGACATCTCCTCGTGGAAGCGATGCCTGCGAGCGATCTCGAACGCGATCAGCCCCACCTCCCACGGCCGCTTCGGCGCGGTCAGCGGAGTCTCGATCCGGCCGACCTGCAGGACGTAGAGGGTGCTCGCGCCGAGCGCGACCGCGTGCCCGACAGGAATCGAGTCGACGAGGCCGCCGTCGAAGTAATGCTGGCCGTCGATCTCGACCGGGGGGAGCAGCCCAGGGACCGCGCAGGAAGCGAGCACCGCGGGCACGAGCGGCCCCGACTTGAACCAGACCGCGCTGGCTCTTTCAATGCTGGCGGCCACGCACTGGAAGGGCAGCTTGAGTTCGGCGAAGTCAGCAACAGGCAATTTTTCCGCCAGCATCTGCCCTAGCGGCTCAATCGAGTGAAGGTGAGTCCCCGACCTGGCCAGCCGAACCGCGCGGCCGAACACGGTCTCGGCGAAGGCAAGCCGCATCGCGTCGCCCTGCCACAGATCATCTAGGCGGCTGGCCGATCCCGCCGGATCGGCGGCGACGAACACGCCGTTGATCGCGCCGATCGAAGTGCCGACCACGACGTCAGGCTTGATCCCTGCCTCGGACAGCGCCCGAAGCATGCCCACCTCGTGAGCACCTAGCAGGCCGCCGCCGCCGAGCACGAACGCCGTGGTCACGACCCCGACTGGCCCGGATAGCCACGCCGCACCGTGCGGTCAAGAATCCCCAGAGTCGCCCGCAGCGCTCCCTCCGATATGACAGGGAAAATGTTCGCCTCTCGCCACTGCGGATGAATATCCGACCAGTCGTAGTAGGACGTGACGATCGTGCCTTCCTCGCCGGGCTCAAGCCGGTATCCGTATACGTGCCCGATCTGCGGGCGTAGCTGCCCGAGAATCGTCCAGGCGATCTCCCTGTCCGGGTCGAACACGGAGATCGTCACGGTCACGTCGTAGCGGCCGAGCGGGTAGTCGTTCAGGGACTCCCTGTCCATGTGCACGACGAAGCTGTCGCCAGCGGCCGAGACGGGCTCGCCGTCGGCCGACTGGAGCATGCCTGAACTGTCGATCGCCACGTGTCCTTGCGGATCGCAAAGGACCGCGAAGATCGCGGCCGGATCCGCCGCGATCACCCGCTTGACCTCGAACCGCTCGGGTTTCTCCCCTGACTCGTTCTGCTCGGATCCCTGCTGAGGCTCGCTCGTCATGCCGCCATTTTGCCACTGCGGCCGGTCCGCCCGTCCACTCCGTCCCGTTCGCGAACCCGTGTCAGGGATCGGTGAAGACGACCGCGACGTTCGACCCTCCGAAGCCGAACGAGTTGTTCAGCACGGCCATCGGCTCGCTGCCACGGGAGTGCAACTCGGTGGGCTTTACCGCGATCTCCACGCCGAGGTCCTCCTCAGGGTCGTCGAGGTTGATCGTCGGCGGTGCCACGCGGTCGTGCAATGCCATGATGGCGGCTACCGACTCGACGGCTCCCGCACCGCCGAGCAGATGCCCGGTCATGGATTTCGTCGACGTCACCACGACGCTGGCCGCAGCCTCGCCGAGCGCCGCAAAGATGGCCCGCGCTTCGAGCACGTCCCCTGCCGGAGTCGAGGTGGCGTGGGCGTTGACGTGCGCGACCTGCCTTGGCAATACATCAGCGTTGGCCAGCGCGCGCGTGATCGCCAGCCTCGCTCCCTTGCCTTCAGGATCGGGCTGAGCGATGTGGTGAGCGTCGCATGAATACCCCGCGCCGGCCGCCACGGCGTAGATTCTGGCGCCGCGCCCGGCCGCGTGGGCCTCGGACTCGAGCACGACGATGCCCGCGCCCTCGCCGAGCACGAAACCGTCGCGGCCGCGGTCGAACGGCCGTGACGCCCGTTCTGGCTCGTCATTGCGCAGCGAGAGCGCGCGCATCGCGGCGAACGCGGCGATGTTCAGCTCGATGATCGCCGCCTCCGTACCGCCGGCGATGACGGCGTCCGCCCGGCCCGACCTGATCATGTCGATGCCGTAGGCGATCGCCTCGGCACCTGAGGCGCAGGCGCTGACCGGGGTGTGCACCCCGGCCTGTGCGCCGAATTCGATGCTGAGCCAGCCGGCGGAGCCGTTCGGCATCAGCATCGGCACGGTGAAAGGCGACAGCCGGTTCCAGCCGCGTTCCCGTAGCGTGTCGTAGGCGGTCAGGGTCGAACTGATGCCGCCGATGCCGCTGGCGACCGCGACGCCGAGCCGCTCGGGATCCACGTCGGGCTTGCCCGCGTCTGCCCAGGCTTCCCTGGCCGCGATCAGCGCGAACATCTCGCACCTGTCGAGCTTGCGCGCCTGTACTCGGTCGATCATTGTCGCCGGTTCCGCGGCGGCGGGCGCGGCGATATGACAGGGCAGCCGTTCGGCCCAGTCAGCATCGATCGTGCGCACGCCGCTGCGCCCGGCCAGCATGGATTGCCAGGTGGCCGGGGCGTCCGCGCCGACCGGCGTGATCGCGCCAACACCGGTCACAACGACCCGGGTCGATGCACTCACGCGGACCCCTAGGCCGATACTGAGGAACGCTCGACGTAGTCGATGACGTCCTGGACGGTCTTGAGGTCCTTGAGCTGATCGTCGGGGATCTCGACGCCGAACTTGTCTTGCGCCGCCACCGCGATCTCCACCATCGACAGGCTGTCAATGTCGAGGTCGTCGACGAAGGTCTTGTCCGGCGTTACCTCGTCCGCGGGAACTCCCGCGATCTCGTCGATGATCTCGCTCAGGCCGGAAAGGATCTCTTTCTGTGTCATAGCCATGTTCGCTCTCCTTGTTTGGGGTGGGATCTGGGTCAGGGTAGCGTGATCACTTGCGCGGCGTAGCAAACGCCGGCGCCAAAACCGATGAGCAGGGCCTTGTCACCGCTCGCCAGCTCACCGCGCTCAATCATCCTGGACAACGCCAGCGGGATCGATGCCGATGAGGTGTTTCCCGCGTGCACGATATCGGTTGCCACTTTGGC
>DATJLT010000103.1:0-8119 GCA_035509195.1 Streptosporangiaceae bacterium
GCATCCCCCGATCGAGCCGGCCCCCGGCAGTTACGTGCGGCAGAAATGAGGCTCATGCGCCGCACCAGCCCGGTCGAGCGGATCCAGCTAGTCAGCGTACGGGGCAGGCCAATCCGGGTCTCCGTCCGCACGTGCGAGCCCGCGAGCACAGGCACCACGCCGCTGCTCCTGTGCAACGGGATCGGCGGGAGCCTTGACCTGCTCCAGCCGTTCGTGGACTGCCTGGATCCGCGCAGGGAAGTCATCAGGTTCGACTTGCCTGGCATCGGCGGCTCTCCCGCGCCTTCCTTGCCTTACCACCTGGTCGGCCTGCCCGCGCTGCTGGCCGGGCTGCTCGACCAGCTCGGGTACGACCGCGCCGATGTGCTCGGCATATCCTGGGGCGGCGGCCTGGCGCAGCAGTTCGCGCTGGCCAGGCCCGACCGGGTACGTTGCCTCGTGCTGGTCGCGACCGGCACCGGCTCGCTGATGGTACCCGCGCGTCCCCGCGTGCTTAAGCACCTGCTGACGCCGCGGCGTTACCGTGACTGGCGCTACGCGGCAGGCGTCGCCCCTGAGATCTACGGCGGGAGCCTGCGCGGCGATCCAGAACGGGCCAGCGGGCTGCTGCATGCCACCACGCGGGTCGGACCCAAGCGCGGCTACTACTACCAGTTGCTCGCGGGGCTCGGCTGGACAAGTCTTCCGGCTCTCCCGATGATCAGGCAGCCAACCCTGATCGTCGCTGGCGACGACGACCCGATCATCCCGCTCGTCAACGCCAGGCTCATGGCCGCGCTGATACCTGGTGCCCATTTGCATATTTATGACGGCGGTCATCTCGAGCTCATCGCCGAGCCAATGCGTCTGGCGCCGGCCATCGAATCTTTCCTGGAGAAAACATGAGCACGATTCGCGGAGAAGCTCTCGGTACGGACTTCTTTTCCGTCAGGGAACAGTTCACCGACGAGCAGTGGACGCATTTCATGAACGTCAGGAAATTCGTCGATTCCGAGGTGCTGCCGGTCGCCGCACGGTACTGGGAGCGGGCCGAGATCGCCTGGGACCTGGTGCGGCGGCTGCCCGAGCTTGGCATCGTCGGCGAGGACATCTCCGGCTACGGCTGCGCGGGCATGAGCGAACTGGCCAGCGGCCTGGTCACGATGGAGCTGCACAGGGGCGACGGCAGCCTCGGCGTCGTGCTCGGCGTGCACGCCGGCCTCGCGATGCGGTCGATCGCGGTGTGCGGTTCTGACGAGCAGAAGGAGCGCTGGCTGCCCGCGATGGCCAGGATGGACAAGCTCGGGGCGTTCGCGCTGACCGAGCCTGACCACGGTTCAGACTCGGTCGCGCTGGAAACCTCGGCGCGGCGGGACGGGGACACCTGGGTTCTCAGCGGGCGCAAGCGGTGGATCGGGCTGGGGACCGTGGCTGACCTGGTTGTGGTCTGGGCGAGGGACGCGGGCACCGGCAAGGTGGGCGCTTACGTCGTGGAAAAGGGCTCGCCTGGCTACGAGGCGCGGGTGATCGAGGGCAAGGGGTCGCTGCGGGCCGTGTGGCAGGCCGATATCGAGCTGACCGAGGTGCGCGTGCCTGAGGCGAACCGGCTGCCAGGGGCCCGGTCGTTCGCCGATACGACGCGGGTGCTTGCCTCGACCCGCAGCACGTGTGCCTGGGCGGCGCTCGGGCATGCGACCGCTGCCTACGACACGGCGCTTAAGTACGCGACCGAGCGGCGTCAGTTCGGCAAGCCGCTGGCCGGCTTCCAGATCATCCAGCAGCGGCTGGTGACCATGCTGGCCGACCTGACCGCGATGCAGCTGTACTGCCTGCAACTCGGGCGGCTGGCTGAGGCGGGCAAGCTGACGCCGACCGTGGCCGGCCTGGCGAAGATGCATAACACCCGCAAGGCGCGGGCCATCGTGGCCGACGCGCGTGACATGCTGGGCGGGAACGGGATCTTGCTGGAAAATCAGGTGATCAGGCACATGGCCGACCTGGAAGCCATCCACACCTTTGAGGGGACGGAGACGATCCAGACGCTCATCGTCGGGCGGGACATCACGGGCATCGCCGCCTTTGCTTAGCGGGGCGGCCCTGCTTAGGAGAGCGGCGCGTAATGACGCGGATATCCTGACTGGTATGCCGTCGGAGCTGACTGACCGTATTACCGCGCTGCTGCAGCGCAGGAAAAAGCGATTGCCAGGAGTTCAGGCCGAGATCGGGCGCTGGCGCCAGGTGGACGCCGACCTCGCTGCGCTGGCCGGGGCGCTCGCCGACCTGCGCAAGCACCCGACCGTGAGCGCGGAAGACGCGGCCGACCTGGTGTTCCCGCGCTTGCAGGAGATCAGGGCGGAGATCGCCGGCGTGATTGACCTGTATTCCGACGTAGCGGCCAGGTTCGCGAGGGAAACGGTCAATATCGGCGTCAGCGGCAGCGCGCGGGTCGGCAAGAGCACCTTGCTCCAGTCGATCTCGGGCCTTTCCGATCAGCAGATTCCCACCGGGCGCGACATCCCCGTGACCGCCGTCCGCAGCCGGATTTACCATTCGCCGCGCGAGCGGATGGCCGTGCTGCGGCTGCACTCGCCAGAGAGCTTCCTCGATGAGGTAGTGCGGCCGTATCACAACGCGCTGAACATCGTCGGCGTGCCGGCCTCCCTCGAGGAGTTCAGGCGCTGGGACTACCCGGAGGACGCCGATCTCGCGGAGATCAGGGCAGGCGACGTGGCGCTGCTTGTGCGGCTGCGTGACATGCAGCAGGCGCTGTGGTCGTATGAGGCTGACCTGAGCGGCGGCGAGAAGGCCGTGCCGCTCGACGAGCTCAGGCCGTACGTCGCGTACCCGACCAGCGCCGAGCGGGCGGCGGGCGGCCGGACCGGGCACCGTTACCTCGCGGTCAAGGACGTGCGGATCGACTGCCCCTTCCCCTACACCGACGTCGACCAGCTTGGCATCATCGACCTGCCTGGCCTCGGGGAGATCGCCGCCGACGCCGAGCGGCAGCACGTGACCGGCCTGCGGCACGACGTGGACGTGGTATTGCTGGTCAAGCGCGCCGCCGAGGGCATGGCGTACTGGAGCGCGGCCGACGCCCAGGCGATTAACCTCCTCGATGAGGCCAGGGGATTCATACGCAACCGCGGCGACTTCGTCTACATCGTCGTCAACCAGCGGCCGGAAGACTCGGACCTCGCGGCGGCGCTGACCGCCGACATCCAGCGGCAGGTCAACGACAACGAGCCTGGCAAGCACTTTTCTCTGCTGCCAGCCGACGTCGCGAAGGCCGAGCCGGTGCGGGAGGCGGTGCTCGCGCCGCTGTTCCTTGCCCTGGCCGACCGGCTGCCGGGCATGGACGAGGACTGCTTCACCGGCGCGTCAGAACGGGCCGCCGAGGTCGCTTCCGGCATCAGGCGCGAGCTCGGCGAGGTCTCCGCGGCGCTGACCAGGCTCAGGGCCGGATCGACCGGGGCAATCGAGGACCTGGAGGGCCGGGCTCGGGAACTGCGGGCCGACCTCGCGGTCGAGCTTGGCCTGCTCGTGCGGGAACTCGAGGGCCGGGCCACGGCCGACGATGACGATCCCGACTACGTCGTCGCCGTCGACGCCGCCTACGACAACGTGAAGGGCTGGATCGACAGCGGCTTCGGCGTCGGCGAGGAAGAGTGGGAGAACCGGGCTTACCGGTCGTTCGTCGTGCACCAGAACGTCGTCAACTACGGCGGCGAGGAGTTCAACAGGATCAGGGTCGAGATCAGCACCAGGTTCTCCTCGCTCGACGACTTCTTCTCGCACCAGCTAGAAGAGGGCAGGCGCCGGGTCGGCCGGGTACTCGCCTCGAACTTCGGCGGGCTGCTCGACGACATCGACATCGCCGCGCCGGGCGGCGGCACCGCTGTCCTCACCCGCGCGGCCGACCTGCTTGCCGAAGCCTCGGAACCGTGCCCGACGCTGGAAAGCGCGATCAGGCAGCTTCTCAGCCTCAGGCTCGAGTACAGGACGCAGCTTCAGCCGAAGATGCGGGGCCAGCTCAACGAGCTGAAGATCCAGTACGACGACCCGCAGACGGGACAGCCGACGGTCGTGGTTAAGGAACAGAGCAGGGAAGGCGCGCACGACCTTTACCTGTATACGTACGAGCAGGCGAGGCAGGCGGCCTGGGATACGAAGAAGGCCCTGCTCGCCGAGGAGGTGACGCCGCTGCTCGTGGTCTACTCGGCGACCGAGCAGTTCGAGGACGCCTTCATCCGCTCCGGCTACTCCGACGCCGAGTTCCGCCGGTTCGCCCGTTCTTACCGCGACGAGCTGTGGCCTGGCGAGTTCGCCGGGATGACCGAAGGTCACGCCCGCTACGCGAAGGTCGCCAGGCTCATCAAGACGATCACCGCCGAACTCGGCTGATGGGGGATGGGGAGATGCCCGAAGAGGTAACTTTCAAGATCGGCCTGGTCGGCCCGACCCGCATCGGCAAGACGTCGCTGATCACGGCGCTGCTCGCCGAGTCGCAGACGCTGCTGGCCGGCAGCGGGGTAGCCATGCGCACCGTGGGCGTCGCCACCGAAGCCAAGATCGCCAGCAATAAGAAAGAGCTGGACGGTGACCTGCTGGCTGGGGAGTTCCAGTCTAAGAGCCTGAAAGGCACGGTCGAGCCGTTCACCTTCCACCTGAAGCTTGACCCTGGCGTGGCGCAGTCGGAGATCAACCTCGCGCTGCTCGACTTTCCTGGCGGCTGGCTGGTCGCCGATGAGCGGCCGGTTCAGTACGAGACCGACTGGCAGGACTGCCTGCGGTTCATCAACGAAAGCACGGTGCTGCTCGTCCCAGTCGATGCCGCCCTGCTGATGGAGGCCTCGCTGGCGTCGCAGAAGCGGGCGCTGCCCAGGCTGCTCACCACTTACGAGGTCGAGCAGGTCGCCAGGGACTGGGCCAGGGAGCGCAACCGCAAGCCCTACGAGCCTGCCCTCGTCGTGTTCTGCCCGGTCAAGTGCGAGTCGTACTTCAAGGACAACGGCGGCAGGCGCGACAGGTCGGTACAGCTCCTGGCCAGGTTCAAGGAGACTTACGGCGACGTGATCAGCGCGGTCACCGGCGAGGCACCCAAGGCGAACATGCTGTACGCGCCCATCGACACGATCGGATGCGTGGAACTGATCGACGCGACCTGGCCGCTGGCCCCTGGCACGCAAGATCACGCCTTCCACGCCGAGTACCGGGTACGCAGGCCGGCCAGGATCTCCCGCAAGGGAGTCGACGACGTGATGCGGGCGCTGTGCAAGCACCTGGTGGAGGGCCGGCGGGTGCTGAGCGCGGCGGAAGGCCAGGTGCTGACCGGGCAGGCCGAGCAGGCCAGAAGGTACGCCGAGCGGAGGGAAGGATTCTTCCGCGACATCTGGCTGTGGATGAACGGCGAGCGCCAGGCCAGGCACGAGATGGCGCTGCAGCGCACCGACGAGTCCAGGGAGGCATGGGACCGGGTGGCGGCCCTGGACACGGTGCTCAACCGCATCGCCGCCGACCGTTACGGGCCGCGGGTTTACGAGCTGTAAGGGCGGCCCGGTGGACATCTACCTGCGCACCCGCGGCCTGGACAAGGATTACAGGTTCCTTGGCGAGGCGCCGGCTGAGTTCTGGTGGCGACAGTACCGTGCCTGGACCGATACCGAGGGTCCGACGATCCTGCTCGAGTCAGGGGCTGATTACTGGCGGGCCTACCTGGCGGGGATCACCTCGGCCCGCCGTGACCTGTCTGACCGGCCAATCCAGTTCAACCTGGCGTTCGCCGGCGCGCACGAGACCACAGACGCGGAAGCGCGCGAGCTCATGCTGGCGGTGCTGGCGCGGTCCTTGGCGGACCTGGCGGCGTCGGCGGGTGGCTCGATCTCTGGTGCGGCGCTCGATGAGCGGCTTCCGCAGGGCGTGGTGGAGCGGATGCTTGCCGGTCCCGCAGAAGAGACGTGGCAGGAGGCAGCGCAGGCCGTGAGGTCGGCGTACGGGGGAGAGGTGATTGCCGAGGCTGACGTGACCGACTTCCCGCAGGCCTGGGCGGCGGGAATCGCCAATGAGACAGGACGGGGGCTGTTTCTTTCCTGCGCGGCCGAGATGCTTGGCGGCAAACCAGGGCACGCCCTCGTGCTCAACCTCATGGCGACGCCCGCCGACGCGGCAGATCTTCCCGGCAACGACTCGCCCGGCTTGCTCGCTCTGCTCGCTGCCAGGCCCGGCGCGCGCCTCGATGAGGAGGTGACGGCACTTGAGGTAAAAAAAGCCGAGCCGCCCCGATTTCCCGGCCAGCACCAGCGTTCCAGCCAGGCGGGGAAGACCGGCCCGCACCGCAGGAGCCCGCACCGCGGGACCGGCCTGGGCAGGACGAGCAGCCCTGGCAGGCGAATGGTTCCGGCGGGGATGGCGGGCCTGGCAGTTCTGGCGGCACTAACCTTGCTGGCGGCACTGACGTTCGGGGTGATCAGGATCGATCAGGCACACTCGGCGCGGACGCCGGTGAACCGGCCATCGAGCCAGCCGCCGACGGTGACGCGGTCGCTGACGAGCACGAGCCGGTCCTTGGCACCGTCACCGGTCAGGTCACCGCGGCGGCGGACGAGCGGGAAACCCTCCAGCCAGCCGACTCCCTGACCGGGCTTGACTTCAGCGCGGCAAAGATTTTCACTTTCGCTACCGGCGGCACGGGAGGCCAGAATGCCCGCGCGGTCAGGGTGATCTGGTCGCCAGACGTCCAGTACACCGCCAAGGGCGCGCTGACCAGGGGAACGCTTTACGACGATCAGGATCGGCACCATGAATGGCTGGAAATCGGCCACGTCGCCGCGATCTGGTGGCGGCCGGGAATCGACCTGCTCGGCGCCCTGAAAGGTCCCGCCGGCGCCCTCGGCATCGACCTGCGCCGCCCGTACACCAGGCTGGCACGCCTGACGTTCGAAGTTGAGCTTGGCGGCAGCAAGATCAGCGCCAGGTCGCCGCACCTTTCGCTCGACGCGCATTACGCCAAGCTGTTCGGAATGGCCGACGGCAGCCCGGTCGAGATCTGGGTATGGCTGGACTCGCTGCTCACACCGCACGAGATAGCCGCCGACCAGTAACGGCGGAAACGATTACCGTCCGTTTGCCGATCCCGGAGTTAAGCATGGAACTGTCCGGGCACTAGTCGACCTGTCGGTGGCACTACGAGATTTCGAACGGGGCAAACATACATGGCCACGACCAGGCAAACCCAGGCGGCGAAACGCAGCGGTACGAGCCACGGCGGTGCGAACCGCGCCGGTGCGAGCCGCGCCGTTGCGAGCCGCGCCGTTGCGAGCAAGGCACGCAAGCCGGCTGCCAGCAAGCCGGCGATGGCGAGCAAGCCGGTCGCCAGCAAGAAGGCGATGGCGAGCAAGCCAGGTACCAGCAAGCCGGGCAGCGCAACCAAGATGAGCACCATCCGCAAGCCCAGCACCACCAGCCGGCCAGGCACCGCGAGCAAGTCTGGCACCGCGAGCAAGTCTGGCACCGCGAGCAAGTCGAGTTCGGCGCGGAAGCCAGGCTCCCTCACCAAGGCAGGCGCAGGCAGCATGGCCAGGACCGGCACTGCCCGCAGGGCAGGCACCACGATGAAGGCCAGCAACGGCACCAAGATCAGCAGCGGCACCAAGATCAGCAAGTCAGCCGCCGCCAGCAAGTCAGCCGCCAGCAAGTCAGCCGCCAGCAAGGCGAGCACGCCGGCCAAGGCCGCGAAGATGACCAAGCCAGGACTGTCAGCCAAGATGGCCAAGCCGGGCATGGTCGCGAAGCAGTTCAAGCGCACGACCTTGGTGATGCCGAAGACCAGGACCGAGTTGTACGCAATGGCACAGCGCATTGACCTGCCCGGCCGCTCGAAGATGGGCCGCGCTCAGCTCGCCAGGGCGCTTGGCGTCCGCTGACGGCAGCACCGGCACCAGCCTGCCCCACGATGGCCCGGCGTCGTGCCATCGTGGGGCAATTCCGCTCGGCCCAAGCCCTTCGCCGTCCCATTGGTGCGGGCGCTCGGCGCCGGAGCGAACGCCGAAACCGTCCCTGCGCAGGTGCCCTCGCGCGTCCGGAGAGTTCGGCAAGGACCGGCCGGGCTGGATTCCGCAGCCCGCCCAGCAGCATCAAGTAGCCA
>DATJLT010000104.1:0-16557 GCA_035509195.1 Streptosporangiaceae bacterium
CGGGCGGGCCACGGCGGCGGGGGCGGGTCGCGGGGGTGCTTGGGCGTTACTGGGCAGGGAGGGTGCTCGTGGAGACTAGGGTTCTGATCGCTCGGAGGGCGACGGAAAGGGTCGCGACCGTGAAGGCGTCACTCTCCCAGATCTCGGTCAGAGTCCGTTCGGCCCGGCCAACCGCTGACTCGTTCCTGGCCACCCAGCCTGCCAGCCGTTCCTCGGGCGTGCCCTGGGCAGTCACGGTCAGCACGTCCCTGGCCAGAGCAGCGTGCGCAGTGTAGAGGTCGTCCCGCAGGGCGCCTCGCGCCATCGTGGTCCAGCGGTCTTCCCTGGGCAGGGCCGTGATCCGGTCACGCAGCCTGCTTATCTGGAGCCGGTCGGCGAGGTCGAAGTAGACCTCGGCAACCTCATCTACGCTCCTGCCGACGTGCGAGGCGATCTCGACGATGTCGAAGGCCGAGTAGGCGGGCACCATGGCCGCGACGCGGTCGGCGAGGCTGTCGGGGAAGCCGAGCCCGGCGTACTGATCACGCCGTTCGTAGAATCCGGCCAGGTCGAGCCCGACGAGCAGCTTAGGCAGGCTGGCGGCCACATTGAGTACCCCGTCAGCGAAGTAGTCGATCGTGGCCTGGATGTCGAAGGGCGGCCGCCTGAAGTGCAGCAGCCACCTGGAAGCGCGCTCGGTCAGCTTGCGGCCCTCGAGCAGGGCGAGGGTCTGCGCGGATGCCGCCACCTGCCCGTCGAGCAGCTTGAGCTGATACCAGAACCCGGCCATGTCGAAGACCTCACGCGCCACCAGCCACGCCTGCGTGATGTCGGCGGTCGAGGCTCCTGTCTCCTCGCCTAGGCGGAATGCGAACGTGATCCCTGCCCTGTCCACCATGTCGTTGATCACGGCGGTGGTGATGATCTCCCTGTGCAACCTGTGCGCGGTCATGCGGGCTGCGAAGCGCTCCCTGAGCGGAACAGGGAAGTAAGCGGTTAGCACTCGCCGCAGGTAAGGGTCATCGGGCAACTCGGAGTGCAGCATCTCCTCCTCGCAGGCGATCTTGGTGTTCGCGAGAAGCACGGAGAACTCGGGCAGCGTGAGTCCGCCAGAGATCGACCGGCGCTCAGAGATGTCCTTGTCCGCGGGGAGCACGTCGAGCCGGCGCCTGATCCGCCCCTCGCGCTCGAGCTTGCGTATGTACCTGGCATGCACGTGCAGCATCTGCTGCGCCTGCGCACGGGACGCGGCGAGCGCGCGGTTCTGGTGATAGTTGTGCGCCAGCACCAGCCTGGCGACCTCGGCTGTCATCTGCGCCAGCAGCGAATCCCTGTCGGCGACGGTCATGATCCCTTCCCTGACGACCTCATCAAGGAGGATCTTGATGTTGACCTCGTGGTCAGAGGTGTCGACGCCGGCCGAGTTGTCGATGAAGTCCGTGTTGACCAGACCGCCGCCCAGCGAGTACTCGATCCTGGCCTCCTGGGTAAGTCCAAGGTTCCCGCCTTCGCCGATGACACGGCAGCGCAACTGCGAGGCGTCGACGCGCACCGCGTCGTTGGTACGGTCGCCGACGTCGGCGTGCGACTGGCCAGTCGCCTTCACGTAGGTACCGATGCCGCCGTTCCACAGCAGATCGACGGGCGCCTGGAGGATCGCGTTGATGAGCTGGTCGGGTGACAGGGAGGTCACGCCGTCTGCGAGGCCGAGCACAGCCCTTACCTGCGGTGATAGCGAGACCGATTTGGCCGAGCGCGGCCACACGCCGCCGCCGGCCGCGATCAGCCCCCTGTCGTAGTCATCCCATGACGAGCGCGGCTGCTCGAAGAGCCTGCGGCGCTCGAGGAAGCTAGCCGCGGGATCGGGATCTGGATCAAGGAAAACATGCCGGTGATCGAAGGCCGCGACCAGCTTGATGTGCTCGGAGAGCAGCATGCCGTTGCCGAAGACGTCGCCTGACATGTCGCCGATCCCGGAAACGGTGAAGTCGGTCACCCCTACGTCCACGCCAAGCGTGGTGAAGTGGAACTTCACGGACTCCCAGGCACCGCGGGCGGTGATTCCCATCTTCTTGTGGTCGTACCCGGCAGAGCCTCCTGAAGCGAACGCGTCCCCGAGCCAGAACCCGCGCTCGAGCGCGATCTCGTTGGCGGTGTCTGAGAACGTCGCTGTCCCCTTGTCGGCCGCGACGACCAGGTAAGGGTCATCGCCGTCGAGCCTGACCACCCGCTCAGGCGGGACCACGACGCCCGCCCGCAGGTTGTCTGTGACGTCGAGCATCGCCTTGATGAACATCTGATAGCAGGACTTGACTTCCGCGGCGTGCGCCTCGCGGTCAGCCGGGTCGGGAAGCTGCTTGCAGACGAATCCTCCCTTGGCGCCTGACGGAACGATGACCGAGTTCTTGACCTCTTGCGCCTTGGCCAGCCCGAGGATCTCGGTGCGGAAGTCCTCACGCCGGTCCGACCAGCGCAGGCCACCGCGGGCAACGCTGGCGAATCGCAGGTGCACGCCCTCGAACCTGGGCGCATAGACGAACATCTCGTACTTCGGCCTTGGCGCGGGCAGGTCGGGCACCGCCCTGGCGTCCAGCTTGAACACGAGGTACCTGAGCGGCTCGGCCGAGCCAGGCAGGGCACGGAAGTAGTTCGTGCGCCGCGTCGCCATCACCAGGCCGAGGTAGGCGCGCAGGATCCGGTCCTCATCAAGGCTCGCCACCTCGTCGAGCCCGCCGGCGATCTCCTCGGCCAGCGCCTCGCTCCGCTCGGACACGCCGCTTTGCATGTCAGGATCGAACCTGGACTCGAACAGCCTGATGAGCTGCCGGGTGATCACCGGATTGTGGCTCAGCACCTGGGCTATGTAGGTCTGGCTGAACATGGTGCCCGTCTGCCGCAAGTACTTCGCGTACGCGCGCAGGACGACCGCCTGGCGCCAGGAAAGACCGGCGTCAAGTACCAAGGCGTTAAACGAGTCATCCTCGATCTCGCCGCTCCACAGCGCCGCCAGCGCCCCCTCCAGTTGCCCGGCGAACGCCGACACCTCGGGAGCGCCCTCAGGCCGGCGGCCGTTGGGCCCGGAAGCGGACGGACTCGGGCGCAGCCCGAAGTCGTACACCCAGAACGGCTCGGTAGTGCCGAATTGGTAAGGGTGCTCGTCGACGACTTCCACGCCCATGTGCTGTAGCCGTGGCAGGACATCGGTGAGCGTGATCGGCGCGCCGTTGCGGTGAATCGTCAGCCGCCACACCCGCCGCCCGGTCGCGTCAGGGTCGAACTCGACAGGCACGCCGCCTACATAGCCGGACGACTCCCACATCTCGAACGAGATTTGCTGCCCTGCCTCACGCATCTCCTTGATCTTCGCGAGGTCGGACACGGCGGCTGCGGCGGGCACGTCGTTCTTGTAGCCGTCGGAGATCGCGCCGCCGAACTGGCTGACCAGTGCTCTTCCCGTGTCCTCGCCAAGCTGCGCGACGGCCTCGGCAAGCAGGTCGTCGTCCCAGGACCTGACGGCGGCGGCCACCTCCTGCTCGAGCAGGCCAGGCTCGGGTCTGGCGAGCTTCTGCCCTGGTGCCGGCCGTACCACGATGTGCAGGCGCGCGATCGGCGTCTCGTCAACGATCGCGCTGTAGTCAAGCTGCGAGGCATTGAGCTCGCGCTTCAAGATGCCCTGCACAGCCAGCCTGGTCTTGGTGTTGTACCTGTCTCTCGACAAGTAGACCAGGCAAGACACGTACCTGCCATAAACGTCCTCGCGCAGGAAGAGGCGGGTCTGCATCCTCTCGCGTAGCCGAAGTACCTCGCTGGCAACGTCCGCGAGGTCCGCGACCTTGGTCTGGAACATCTCCTCGCGCGGATAGGCCTCCATGAACTCGGCCACGTCACGCCCGTCGTGACTCTCGGCCAGGATGCCGCTCTCGCTGAACACGTCGGCCAGCTTGCGGCGCAGTACGGGAATCCTGGTGATGCTGTCCGTGTAGGCCATGTGCGTGTAAAGCCCGAGGAACCGGTACTCGCCGACGACCCGCCCGTCAGGCGCGATCTTCTTGATCCCGATGTAATCCAGGTAGCTCGGCCGGTGGACGGTGGCCCTGCTGTTCGTCTTCGTCATGATCAGCCGGTGCACAGGGTCGGTGGCAAGAGCCCTGGCCCGGGAGGGCAGCACCTCAAGCGAGCTCGTGCTTGTCTTGTCGTGCCGCAGCACGCCAAGCCCGGTGCCAGGCACGCCGCGAAGCGCGAGTCCCTCTGAGTCCTCGACCAGGTCATACTCGCGGTAGCCGAGGAACGTGAAGTGCGAGTCGACGAGCCAGCGAAGCAACTGGCCGATCTCGGCCGTCGACTCGGGCGCGTCGGGCTCTGCCTGCCTGGCAGCGACCGACTCAACTTCGGCCTCGGCCGCGAACTTGCTGGCTAGCCTGTCGGCCATGGCTCGCATCTTCGGGTAATCCTCGACCGCGGTCCGCACGTCGGCGAGCCCGCGCTCCAGTGCGGCCGCGATCGCCTCTCCCTTGCCATCGGCCAGCCTGGCCACTTCGAGATGCGACCAGGATTCAGCGAGCTGGTGCGGGTCATCGGCGCTCAGCGGGCGCATGCCGTCCGCAAGGCGCGGGCCTTCGATCGGCCTGATGACCTCGCGCAAGACGCCGGTAACGTCCCTGCTCACCATGAGCTGCGGGTGCACGACCAGTTCAGGTGTCACGTCGTAAACGGCCAGCGTCATCGTGATCGTGTCCACCAGGAACGGCATGTCATCGGTGACCACGTCGATGACGTCACGGCCAGGCAGCAAGGTCTCCTCGGCACCCGCCCTGACCTTGACAAGCGCCCGGCCGTGAGGACGGTGCGCGGCCAGCTCAGCGTGCTCGGCGGCGACCTGGCCCGCCCGCCTTGGGCCCGCGCCTGTCAGGTCGCTGGCGTCGACGTGCCGGTAATAACATCGCAGGTAGTTGGCCTGATCACCGACGTTGCCGATCGCACCGAGCTCAGCTGCCGCTTCGGCAAGCAGCTTCTTCTTCACCGCACCCTGATGCTCCGACATCGCCCCACTCCTTCGTGGTTTACAGCTTGTCCCGAAGTTCCCAAAGAAACGGGTAATAACGCAAGGGCACTCGTCCGTACAGATAGGGAGCACCTGTCGAACCGCCAGTGCCTGACTTGGTGCCGATCTGGCGTTCGACCATCTGCACGTGCCTGGCACGCCAGAGCCCTGACAGCTCGTCGTGCGTCAGCAAGCCCTCAGCGAGCTGCCAGAGGTCATCGTGCGACGCGCGCTGCCTTGCCACGGCCAGCAGCGACTCCATGACCTCATCGTCGGTGGAGACCGCCAGGCCACGGCTGGAGAGCAGTTCCAGGTACGCGTCCCAAAGCGAAGGTTCGGCGAGCCTGCGGTCAAGCCGGGTCCGCTCGTCCTGCGTCAGGGACCTGAACCGTCCCACGAACCGGGAATCCTTGGCCCCTGACAGGAACTCAAGCTCCCTGAACTGCACGGACTGCAGTCCGCTTGCCGGGGCAAGCGCCGCCCTGAACTGCAGGAAATCCTGGGGGGTCATCGTCTCGAGCACATCGATCTGACTGATGAGCAACCGCTCGATCACGTGGGCACGCCGCAGCAAGTGCCCGGCCAGCCAGGTCTGGCTGGCGGCCATGGAGTCCCTCGCGGCGACCAGTTCATGCAGCAGTTGCTTGAACCACAGCTCGTAGACCTGATGCGTGGTGATGAACAACAGTTCGTCGTGCGCTGGCGGCTCGACCAGCGGCACTTGCTGCGAGAGCAGCTCAGGCAGACGCAGGTACGTGCCGTACGTCAGGCGGCCGCCTTCCTCGCCGAAGCTGCGCCCGCTCATCAGGCGCCGCCAGGAGCGAAGTAACTGAGCACGTCGGGGTTGGCCAGCGAGCTCGGATCCGCGGCCCGCTCGACCGGAGTTCCCGTAAGGATCTTCCTTACCGGCACCTCAAGCTTCTTTCCTGAGAGCGTGCGCGGCACTCCTGGAACCTGGTGGATCTCGTCGGGCACGTGCCTGGGCGACAGCCCTGACCGCAGGGCAGCCTTGATGCGGCCGGTGAGGGAGTCATCGAGCGGCACGCCTTCGGCTAGCACCACGTACAAGATCAGCCTCCCCTCTGTCCCTAGCACCCCGGTGTCGATCACGAGACTGTCGCTGATCTCGGAGAAGTCCTCGACTACCCGGTAGAACTCACTCGTCCCCATCCGCACGCCGCCGCGGTTCAGCGTCGCGTCTGACCGACCGTAAATCACGCAGCCTCCGTCGGGAAGGAACATGATCCAGTCTCCGTGCCGCCAAACGCCGGGAAAGTCCGCATAGTAGCTCGCGCGGTACCGTTCGCCGGAATCGTCCCCCCAGAATCCGACCGGCATCGAAGGCAGCGGCTCGGTCAGCACCAGTTCGCCGACCTCACCAATGACCGGCTCACCTGCCGCATCGAACGCCTCGACCTTGGCTCCGAGGCAAGAGCCTGCGATGATCCCGCTCCGTACGGGCAGCAGCGGATTGGGCCCTACGAACCCGGTGCACACGTCGGTGCCGCCGGAAAACGACCCGAGCGAGAACGTAGGATGAGCGCCTGGCGCGACCTCCTGGTACACCCAGTCGAACCCCTCTGGCGGCAGCGGCGACCCCGTCGACCCGACCCCGCGCAGCCGTGACAGGTCGTGCTCGGTCCCCGGCCGCGCTCCTGCCTTCATGCTCGCGATGAGGTAGGGCGCTCCCGTGCCGAAGTACGTGACCCCGGTCTCGGCGGCAAGCCGCCAGAGTTCGTCCGTCGCCGGGTACGTCGCGCTCCCGTCGTACGCGACCGCGGTGGCCCCGGCCAGCAGTGCCCCCGCCAGGTAGTTCCACATCATCCACCCGGTCGTCGTGTACCAGAAGAACACGTCGCCAGGCCCGATGTCCTGGTGCAGTCCGAGCGCCTTCAGGTGCTCTGCGACGACCCCGCCGTGGCCGTGCGTGATCGGCTTGGGCAGCCCCGTCGTGCCCGATGAGTAAAGCACCCACAAGGGATGGCCAAAGGGCACCTCATCGAACTCGGCCCTGAGGGCGGGATCTACTCCGTCGCCGAGCCCTGCCCAGGGAACGGCGGGCACAGGCAACGCCGGCCCCTGGCCGCTCACGGGAACGTAGTCCACGGTGATCACCGCCGCGAGGGAAGGAAGCCCCTGAACGATCGCCGCGACTTCGTCGCGCCGATCGTAGGGCTTCCCGTTGTAAACGTACCCGTCGACGGCGATCAAGACCTTGGGCGTGACCTGGGAGAACCGGTCGACCACGGCCGGAACCCCGAAGTCCGGCGAACAGGAAGTCCAGATCGCGCCGAGGCTGGCCGTGGCCAGGAGCCCGACGAGCGCCTGCGGCGAATTGGGCAGGTAAGCCGCGACCCGGTCGCCAAGCCCGACGCCGAGCCGGACCAGGGCCGATCTAAGGACCGCGACCTGATGGTCGAGTTCCCCGTAGCTCAAAGAGCCCGTGTGGCCTGGCGTTCGCCCATTTCCGGCCTCAGACCGGTACACCAACGCCGTACGGTGCGGGTCTTCAAGAGCCGTCCGCAGCGCGTTCCTCGCGTAGTTGAGCGTGGCGCCGTCGAACCAGGTGATGTCCGGCATCACGGAGCCGGTGATGACCGGCCCCGCACCACGTTCGCCGAGTACGCCGAAGTACTCCCAGACCGTCTCCCAGAACAGCGCCACGTTGTCGACCGACCACTGCCAGAGCTGGTGGTATCCGTGGCCGGTGTCAGCACCGTGCCGCGCCCCCACCCACCGCCGGTAATTAGTGATCCGCGCCCGTTCGATCGTCTCCTCGCTCGGGACGGACAACGTCGCGCCGTACCCGCGTCCGGCCGCTGATTCTGGCATCGGTTACCCCTTCTGGAATCGCCGCAGCGCGATAACTGCCCAGACCGCCTCGACCACGCCGAACGGCCAGGCGCCAGACAAGAATCCGTAGCTGCTCGCCAGCAAGCATCCGCAGGCGAAGGCCAGTATGAACCGGCGATGACGCCGTTCGAGCGCGTACATGGTCATCATGAACGCCAGCGCGACCACGCCGTAAATGGTCAGCGCCAGCCCGCTCATGGGCTGACCGCGGCGACAACCCGTGTCGTGACGGACAGGTCGTCGAGCACCGGGTAGGCGCCGGCCTCCTTGAGCTCGGCCGCCGTCGAGCGACCGGTCGCCACCCCCACGCAGCGCACGGCGGCCACCTTAGCGGCGGCGACATCTCTCGTCGAGTCGCCCACGTACACTACGTCGCCCGAGGTCAGCTTGATTCCGTATTTCTCCTCAGACTTGGCGAGCGAACGCAAGATCTGCGTGCCCTTCGGGTACACGTCTGACCCGAACCCGCCGATCTCGGTGTCCAGGTACCTGTCGAGCCCGAACGCCCGCAGCTTGTGAACGGCGTTCGGCTTGATCGTGCCCGTCAGCACCGTCTGGATCGCGCCGGGGAGCCGTGAGACCGCGGCCAGGGACTCAAGCGCCCCTGGCAGGAGCCTTCCGCGTTCGGCGAGCAGCCCCGCGCGGCTGCCGAACGCCGCCGCCAGCTCGGCGTGGTAGTGCGCGAGCTGGTCGTTCGCCTCAGAGACGACCTCATTGATCGCCAGCGACTCGAAGAAGATCTCGGAGTCGGTCGCGCCGGCGAGCTGCGGCAACGCCACGAGCCTGCGCCCGGTCGTGCGCTGGAACGCCTCGGCGTAAGCATCGCGGGAAACGCGGGCCACATCCACCAGGGTCAGGTCGATGTTCCACAAGATCAGGCGCGGGTGGGCTGGGTTGGGTGAAATAGCTGTCTCCTTACCCCATATGGGGGTAACGGTAGTCCGTAGGAGGCGCGAGCAACTCCTTGATCGCGCGGGCGTTCACCCAGCGGACGAGGTTGAAGATCGATCCGGCCTTGTCGTTGGTACCGCTGGCACGTGCACCGCCGAACGGCTGCTGCCCGACGACCGCGCCTGTGGGCTTGTCGTTGATGTAGAAGTTCCCCGCGCTGAACCGGAGCCGGTCAGTCGCCGCCGCGATCGCGGCCCTGTCCGTGGCGATGATCGACCCGGTCAGGGCATAAGGAGCGATGTCCGCGGCCTGATCCACGACCGCGTCATAACTCGCGTCATCGAACACATGGACCGCGAGGATGGGACCGAAGTACTCAGTGGTGAACACCTCGTCGGCCGGGTCCGAACACTCGAGCACGGTCGGCGTCACGAAATAACCCTGGCTGTCGTCGGTGGTGCCGCCCGTCAGCACCCGGACCGAAGGCCGGCTCCTGGCCCGCTCAAGAGCCGCCACGTGTTTGCTGAACGCACGATCATCAATAACAGCACCCATGAACAAGCTGAGGTCGGCGGCGACGTCTCCCATGGTCAGGGACTCGACGGTGCCGAGGAACTGGTCCTTGGTCTTGTCCCAGACGCTGCGCGGAATGTAGGCCCTCGATGCGGCCGAGCACTTCTGCCCCTGGTACTCGAAAGCGCCGCGGACAAGCGCGGTGCTGAGCACTTCTGGCTCGGCCGAGGCGTGGGCGATGACAAAGTCCTTGCCGCCGGTCTCGCCGACCAGGCGGGGGTAGCCGCGGTAGCCGGCGATGTTCTGGCCGACTAGCTGCCATAGCCGCTGGAACGTGCCTGTCGAGCCAGTGAAATGGATGCCGGCCAGGTCAGGGTGCGGCACGGCGACGCGGGAGATCGCCTGGCCGTTGCCGGTGATCAGGTTGATCACTCCGGGCGGCAGCCCGGCCGCTTCGAGCAGCCGCATGAGGAAATGCGCGGAGAACTGCTGGGTGGGCGATGGCTTCCAGAGGATGACGTTGCCGAGGAGGGCGGGCGCCGTGGGGAGGTTAGCCGCGATCGAGGTGAAGTTGAACGGCGTGATCGCCAGTACGAAGCCTTCGAGCGGGCGGTATTCGAGTCGGTTCCACGAGCCTGGCCCTGAATGCGGCTGCTCGGCGATCAGCCGCCGCGCGTAGTGCACGTTGTAGCGCCAGAAGTCGATGAGCTCGCAGGCCGCGTCGATCTCGGCCTGGTACACGGACTTGGACTGGCCGAGCATGGTCGCCGCGTTGATCGTGGACCGCCAGGGTCCTGCCAGCAGCTCGGCTGCCTTCAGGAAAATCGCGGCCCGGTCATCGAAGCTCAGCTCACGCCAGGCGGGGGCAGCCAGCTTCGCCGCCTCGATCGCGGCGGCCACGTCCTCGTCCGTGGCTTCCCCGAGCCTGCCGAGCCGGTGCGCCGTGTTGTGGGGCTGGACGACGTCGATCCAGTCACCGCCGCCCATCCGCTGCACGCCGCCGACGGTCATCGTGAGATCGACGGGTTCCCTGGCGAGATCCTTGAGCTTGGTTTCCATTGCGGCTCGTTCGCTTGAGCCAGGGGCGTAGGTCTTGACCGGCTCATTCGCGGGGACGGGAACGCTTGTGACGGCGTCAAACACGGTTGGCCTCCGTTGGACAACACTGTGCTTCACTGTGCTTCAAACACAGGAGAACTTTCCGTCAGGCTAGCCGATCAGGTAGATAAGCTCCTGAGTGGCGTACCAGAGCAGTTCGTGCCCCTCGGCCCCGTCTACCACGAACTTCGCGTCACCGTCGCCGCCGTCGCTGGCCGGGAGGGCGGCCGCGGCAGCGTCGATATCTGGCATGGCCTCGACGTCGTCGACGTGCCCTGACACGACATCGGCCAGCCGGACAGGCAGCATGACCTCGACCTTGCCAGGCTTGTCGAACCCGTTCCTGATCATGACGTCGGTCTCGGCGAGTTCGGCCGCGAGCACGACCCGCCGCCTGGGGACCTTGGTCTGGGTGTGCAGCATCCGCAGCGACGCGCGTGCCGCCTGCATCATCGCGACGTACTCAAGCTCCTCAAGATCGCCGCTCGAATACCACTCGCGCAGGGCCGGCGTCACAGCGTAACCAAGCACAGGGGCGGGACCTACCTCGCCGGCGACCAGTGCCGAAGCGAGGTCAGCCAGCGTACTTGGCAGGTAGACGCGCATGAGGTCCCCAAAAGGCTCACTGCAGAAGTCAGGAAGCGATAAGAGTCTGCCAGCACACAAGGACCAGCAACCACAGAACCACCCGATCAGCCTCGCCCGGCCGAGCCCGGCCCTGCCGTGCCCCCGCAAACCCCGGATTGAGGGGAGTACGCACCCTCAAACCCCGGATTGAGGGGTCAGCCTGCGCGGGGTGGAGGCACGAGTTTCGCGGGCTTACATTTGGTTTGCCCTACTATGTCGACTACCGCCGAGATGGCGTCGTCTAGGGAGACGTGTTCCCAGAGCCGGATTACGGTCCAGCCGGCGTCGTCGAGCGCGGCGTCGGCGGTGCGGTCGCGCTCTACGTTGCGGCGCAGCTTGGGTTCCCAATACCAGGTGTTCGAGGCCGGCTGACTGCCGTGTTCCGGGCAGCAGTGCCAGAAGCAGCCGTCGACGAAGACGGCGACGCGCCGGGCGGTGAACACGATGTCGGGGCGGACCCTCACACCGCCGGGCAAGTCGAGCCTCAGGTCCTTGCGGTAACGGTATCCCTGGCCGTGCAGCGCCCGCCGCAGCGCCATCTCTGGCTTGGTGTCGGTACGCCTGTTGGCCTTCATGTTCGCGGAGCGGCCCGCGCTCGTCGGGTGCGGGTACGGCTTGACCGGAACAGGCTGTTCTGCCATACCGCCAAAGGCTAGTGCGCGAGCAACTCGAGCAACTCCGCTTTGGTCGCGGCCGGCTCCTTGTGATGCACGACGCCGAAGCCGAGTGCCCTGGCGGCCGCGATGTTGCCTTCGACATCGTCAACGAACACGCACTCGACTGGCTCGAGCCCGAGTTGCCCCGCGGCCAGCAAGAAGATCCGCTCCTCTGGCTTGCGCATCCCGACCAGCCCTGAGATCACGGTCGCGTCGAACAGTTCCTCGAGGATGTCGCGCGGGTAGCCGTCTTGCGTGCCGCCCCAAGAATTCGATAGCAACCCTATCTTCAGGCCGGTCGCACGCAACTCCCTGATCAGGTCGAGCATCTCTGACTGCACGGCAGACGCCCCGAACATGCGCCTGAGCAGACCCTCTGCCGGTACTGCGCGGCCGTCGGTCGTGACCAGCAATCTGGCAAGCGCATGCTCGAACTCGGCGTCGGTGACCTCGCCGCGCTCGAGCGCGTGAATCGGGGTGTCCTGCTGCTCGGCGCCGTAGGCCCGCTGCACCCACGGACGCATCGCCGCGGTGTAGCTGTCCTTGTCGATACCCTCGGCTTCCAGCCAGGCGAACACCGTATCGATGATGGGGCCGGTAATGACGCCACCCCAGTCGAAGATGACGCCTCGGACGGAATTGCGCGGTTCGGTCACGAACCCGATGGTAAGTGACCAGTCTTCGATGCCCGGCCAACCCCTGGTGACAAAATGCCAGCTATGAAGCGGACAGCAGTTGTCACGGGGGCGAGCAGCGGCATCGGGGCGGCGACCGCGGAGCGGCTCGCCTCGTCCGGGTACCACGTGGTACTCGCGGCGCGGCGCCTTGACCGGCTCGAAGCGGTCGCCGCGAAGATCGCCGCAGAAGGCGGCGACGCCGAAGTACACCCGCTCGACGTCACCAACCGACCGAGGGTTGACGCCTTCGTGGCCACGCTGTCCCGCTGTGACGTGCTGGTCTGCAACGCCGGCGGCGCGATCGGCAGCGAGTCCGTGGCGCAGTCGTCGCCGGCGGACTGGCTGAACATGTACCAGGCGAACGTGCTCGGCACCCTGCACCTGGTACAGGCCCTGCTGCCTAAGCTCATAGAAAGCGGTGACGGCACGATCGTGCTTATGTCGTCGACGGCCGGGCTGACCGCCTACGAAGGCGGTGGCGGCTACGTCGCGGCCAAGCACGGAACCCACGCGATCGCCGCGACGCTTCGGCTTGAACTCTGCGGTGACCCTGTCCGTGTCATAGAAATCGCGCCTGGCATGGTCAAGACAGAAGAGTTCGCGTTGAACCGGTTCAGGGGCAACGCGGAAAGGGCCGCGACGGTCTACGCGGGAGTCGGGGACCCGCTCACCGCCGAGGACGTCGCCGAGGCCGTGACCTGGGCGGTCACCCGCCCGGCTCATTTCAACGTTGACCTCATGGTCCTGCGCCCCCGCGCCCAGGCCGCACAGCATAAGGTGCACAGAGAGCTCTGAGCCCGCGAGGATCAGGCCGTCTGCGTGACCTTGCTGAGGCCGCGCGGGGCGTCAGGGTCGATGCCAAGGCGGCGCGACAGCGACTCGGTCAGGAGTTGCCCAGGCACGATCAGGCCGATAGGCGCCAGCCATTCCGGCAGGTCAGGACCGGCCAGGGCACGGGTGCTCGCCGAGGCAAGCGCGGCGCCGCCGCCGATCGCGTAAGCACGGGCCCCAGCGTCGGTGACGCGCCTGGCCAGGCCCACCGCCGCCCCGAGTGCAGGGCCAGAGTCCGCGGCGATCACGATCGCCGGCGTACCGTTGTCGACCACGGCGATCGGGCCGTGCTGCAGGTCAGCGTACGAGATTCCCATCGCGTGCAGGTAGCACGCTTCCTTGATCTTCAGCGCCAGTTCGAGCGCCGCCGAATAGGCGAGCCCGCGCGCCGACACCACGAGCCCGTCCACCTCGGCTAGGTCATCGACGACGGCCTCGATACCGTAGCCAGGCGCCGTGGCGACGGCCAGCAGTTCCTCGATCGCGGCAGGCAGCCGCCGAAGGGCGGCAACGTCAAGTGCCGCACCCAGGCCGATCGACAGGACGGCGAGGGCGGCGAGCTGGCAGGTATAGGTCTTGGTCGCAGGCACGGCTAGCTCGGCCCCGGCCTCAGTGACTAGTGCGAGGTCCGCGAGTTCGGTCAGCGGCGAATCCGCCGCGTTCGTGATGGCGACGACCTGAGCACCGCAGTCACGAGCCCACTCAAGGGTCTCGATGATCTCCTTGGTCCGCCCGGACTGTGAGAGCCCGACCGCCATGACCCCTGACAGATCCACCCGGCTGCGGTACGTCGTCGCCACAGACGGGGAGCCCAGGCTGGCCAGGCGGCCGCCCGCGGTCTGGATCAGGTAACTGCCGTAAACGGCCGCGTTGTCCGAGGTACCGCGGGCGAAGAAAAGCACCTGACGGCTCAGCTTCGCGAGCGCCTCGATCTCGCCTCGGCGCGGAAGCAAGGAGTCGATCGTGGCCTGGAGCGCGGCTGGCTGTGCCAGGATCTCCGACCGCATATGTGTCATGGGAGAACAGCGTATCTGAGCTGTTTAGCCCAGATTCGGTCCGTAGGCCTGCCGCCCGCCGATCCAGGTCGCGTTCGTGCGCAGGTCATCGCTCACCCAGGTCAGGTCGGCGGCCGCGCCGACCGCTATCCGGCCAAGATCGCGGCGGCCGATCAGGTCAGCGGGCAGCTTGGTGGCCGCAGCGACGGCTTCCGCAAGACCTACCCCGATAGCGACCAGATTCGCCACAGCGGAGTCCATCCGCAGGGCGGAGCCTGCCAACGTGCCGTCGGCCCTGACCGGCGGGGTGCCGTCGCCTTCTGCGAGCACGATCGGCTCACCTCCGAGCAAGTACTCACCTGGCGGCATGCCCGCACACGCTGCGGCATCACTGATCAGGCAGAGCCGGCCAGGGGCGGCGGCGAACGCGATCGCCACGACCTGGCCGGCCACATGGTGGAGATCGACGATGATGCTGCTGCTCAGCCTGCGGTCGGCCAGGGCCTGGCCGACGACTCCTGGCTCGCGGTGTCGCAAGGGACTCTGCGCGTTGAACAAGTGAGTGACCATGGTGGCGCCGCACATCGCGGCCGAGGCGACCTGCTGCGCGGTGGCGTCGGAGTGGCCGACGCTGACCACGATCCCGGCAGCGACCAGCCGTTTGATGGCTGCCATCGCGCCGTCGAGTTCCGGCGCGATCGTGACCAGCTTGGTCAGGCCGGCACCGGCGCTGAGCAACGTCTCGACAGACTCTTCTGTCGGACTGATGATCCAGTCTGGATTGTGTGCTCCGTGCCTTTTGGCGGAAATGAATGGGCCTTCAAGATGAACGCCGAGTACCCTTGCGCGTCTTGGCACCGCCGTCACGCCAGGCAGCAGCCCTGCTGTCCGGCGCAAGGCGGCCGCCATCTCGCCGACGGGGCTGGTGATGAAGGTCGGCATGAATGCGGTGGTGCCGGTGGCTGGCAGGCGGCTGGCGAGGGCCGACCAGCCGTCGGCGTCCGCGCTGGCAAGCTCGACCCCGAAGTAGCCGTTGACCTGAAGATCCACGAAGCCTGGCAACAGAAAGCCATCGCGGAGCACCACATCTGGCCTGCTCGGCGGTACTCCCGCGCTTACCTCAACGATCCGGCCGTCCTCGCAGGTCACGAAGCCGGGCGACAGCACAGCGTTCGCGGCTGATGCAGAGCCGCTTGCCGTGATGATGCGTGCCGCCGCTATCAGCATATCGCTAGCATCGCACTCGGTTCATGACATGTCGCCCGTTCGCGGCGCGCACCTGGTCAAGGAAGGACTCGATCTCCCTGGCCGCGGCCTGCGGCTTTTCCATCATCGCGACGTGGCCGACGCCGGGGAGAATCACGACACGCGGGTTAGGGAAGGTTCTGGCGGCCTTGACCGCCATCACGGGGTTCACCAGCCGGTCGGCGCTGCCGTGCACGATCAGCGCCGGTGCTGTCACCGCCGCAGCGTCCCGCCACAACGACCTCCGGCCAACCTTGAAGTACTCGGCCACGAGGCCGCGAGCAGAAAGCCTCAGCGCGTCGTTCGCGTACTCAAGGCCGTCTCGCCTGATGACTTCGGCGACTTCCTGATCACGCCTGAGCGGGGGCATCCGGCCTGGATCGTAGTAGAGCTCGGCTATGGATAGGTCGGTCCTGCCTGCCGCTGGCTGCTTCGCGATCCGGTCGAGCAGCACGCGCCCGACTCCGGGGACGGCCACGACGGCGAGCCGCATTGGCAGTACCCGTGGCCGCAGGTCAGGAAGGGCAGGAGAGATCAGCGTCAGCGAAGCGACCAGGTCAGGACGTCTAGCTGCGACCTTCGTGAGGACGGCGCCGCCCATGGAGTTGCCGATCAGGTGCGCCTGCCTCTGACCGAGGTGCTCGACGAGGCTGATCACGGTTCTGGTGTGGGCGAGGATCGAGTAGTCGGAACCGGGGGGTGGCGGGGAGAAGCCGAAGCCTGGAAGGTCAAGCGCGGTGCAGGCATACTTGCCGGCGGCCCGCATCACGTGCATGAGGTCGGTCCAGTTCGTTGAAGATCCGCCCAGGCCGTGGACGAAGAGGACAGGCTCGGTCTGCACGCCTTCCGCCTTCGCGGTACGTACATAGACAGGCCCGTCCGGCAATTCGACCAGTTGCCCAGGCCAGAGCCCAGCCGGCTCGGGCTCTTCAGACCGCCGCTGCACCTGCGCCTGTTGCTGCGCCTGTTCCGGCGCCTGTTCCGGCGCATGTTCCGGCGCATGTCTCGGCGATTCCGGCATCTCGCCCTCAGGCACCGTCAACACCAAGCCTCACCTCGCCCCTCATCCGGCACATTCCCCTTCTTACCCCACACCCGCACTTCAACTGCCTCCCCGGCCCCGGCCCCGACCCCTGCCCCGGCCCCGGCCC
>DATJLT010000105.1:0-24724 GCA_035509195.1 Streptosporangiaceae bacterium
AACGGCCCTGAGATGAGGGCACACGATGTCACGCAGAAAATCGTGGCTCACTCCGAGGCGTGGTTCACCGTCGCTTTCCCTGAGCGTTCCGAACCTGATTTCGCTCTCTATATCCGGCGAGGCCAGCACTCCGCTGGCGCCTGAGCTGATCAGTCGCATCTCGAATCCGGCCCGCTTGCCATCACGGCGCATCTCACCGCTGATCACGCCGTCAATCAGCAAATCATCGCAATCGCGAGCGAGTCGCTCAAGGCAACTCGATTTCCCGACTCCAGGAGGTCCCGTGATGAAAATCGCCTGCTCGTCCATATCAGCCCCTCAGGCGGAAGGTTGGCAGCTCGGCACCCTGATCCCCGCCGGAAAGGGTCGGGCACTGGCTGCCATTCGTCTTCTGGAGCACCGTCCGTCGCACATCCACGTAGAGCGATGCTACATCTATACGGTCAGTCCGTTCCGACCGCTCGGCTTGGCCAAGCTCGCTGAGCAGCGCATATGAAAATATCCCGTGACGATACTTCCTCGCCTCCCTCGCCGGTTCGTCATGGCGTGATGCCGACAAAACCACCCGGCCTTCACCTGGCAAAGGAGGCGCGGGGACCTGCAGCAGCGGCCTGCCGCTGGCCAGCATGCTGAGAATTTTCGGTCCGAGAACGGACCGGCCCCCTGGCTGCCCGGAGAAACAGCAGTCGAGCAAGATCACCACGCATTTAGCGTGCGATCCGCTAAGCAGGTCAAATACCTGGGCCAGAGGTACCGCGAAGTCCTGCCCGGTTACCCTGGCGCCCAGTCCGGCTGCGAGCAGAAGTTGCTGGCCTTTTTCTTCGTCAAACTCCCTGATCCCGTGCCCAGCGTAGAAAAAGATGATCGAATCTTGCGGTCCGGCGGCCTGCGCGGTCTTGATCACTGAGTTCAGGATCTCGCTGGCCGCATGACGGCCGATATGGGTGTGCAGCGCAACAGACTCATAGAGTCGCTGTGAGGTGAGGCTTTCGCACAGCACTAGCGCATCCCGCTCGGCGTAGCGCAGCGGCGCACCGCCCGGGCCCGCTGCATTTGCTCCTACGATGACGCAGTTGAGAGTTCCCACTTAGATCCTGTCAGCCGCGCGGAATCGTGTGCCCCTCGGCGCGCTTGCCATCGTAGTAGCCATTAAGCCGGCGCCGGTCCTGCGGATCGGCCACGACACTCCGTATGTCGAGGATGAAGCCAGCGTCGCGCAGCGGAACAGACTTCTCCGGATTATTGGTGAACAACGTCAGCTCCGTGACACCGAGAAACTTAAGTACCAGCGGTACCGCGTGGTAAGTACGCGCGTCACGCGGATAGCCAAGCGCCTCATAAGCCTCGCCGACGGTACACGAGGCCATACTGGCATAGTCAGCCGATCGCATGAGCCCCGCATGCCCGTTTCCTCGTCCGTCTTGGTCGAGGAAGATCACTATTCCGCGGCCGAGCGCGTTCATCTCGCGCACCGTCACGGCCAGCTGCTCGCGGCAGTCACACTCAACGCTGGCCAGGTAATGCGCGCTGAAACAGGTACTATGCACGCGGACCGGCACTTTCCGGCAGCGCCATTCACCAAATGCCAGCGTGATAACATCCTCGTTGGCGTATCTGAACAGGAACTCCTCGGCGACCCCGTAGATAGTCCGCAATTGCCTCTTCGCCAGCAAGTCGAGCGCATTCATCCGAGCACCTCTGCATCTGACCCCTGGCTAACTATCTTTGCCACGGAAGGACCCAGCGCGAAAGCCCGCGGACATGACAATGCCCGGCCAACTTGGCAGATAGCTGACAGGGGCACCGGCCGCCGAGCGAAGCTTAGGGCTGGTCGGCGGGCGGGTCGCGCGGCAGGGCGGTGATCTGCCAGAGTTCCTTGGTCAGCACCTGGATCGCGCTGGCGAACGGTATGGCGAGCAGGGCGGCGACGAACGCACCGAAGATGCCGCCTATCCAGTCGCCGATCGAGGCGCCGACGAGGATGGAGACCAGGACGAGCAGCGGGCTCACGTGCACGGTCCTGCTCATGATCACCGGGTTGAGCACGTGGTTCTCTACCTGGGTGTAGATGAGGAACACGACGAGCGTGATGATCCCCGCGGCGAGCGAGTGACCCGCGGCGAACAAGACCGTGGGAATGCCCGCGAGCGCGCCGCCGATCATGGGCAGGAAGTCCACCAGCGCCACCCAGAGCGCCCAGAGGAACGGGAAGGGCACTCCGGTCAGCATGAGCGTCACCAGGACCACGACGCCTGCGATGATCGAGGTGAGCAGGTTTCCCACCATGTAGCCGGTCACCGAGCGGCTGACCTGGCCGGCGACCTTCGAAACCTCGGCCGAGGTCTTCTCCGGCATCAGCGAGAGGATGCCTTGCCGCATCCTCGGGGCCTCGAGCAGGATAAGCACGACGAGCACGAAGATCGTCAGCAGCGTGAGCAGCAGCGAGAACGCGCCCTTGCCGAGAGAGAGCGCCGGCTTGGCCAGGTCCTGGCCGACGCTGAGCAGTTTCGGCACGTTGCGCTTTACCCAGGACTGAATGTGGTACTTGCGCACCAGGTGCCCGACCGGGCCCTTGCCGCGCTCGGCCTGCTTGACGTAGGACGGCAGGTCGTGCGCGAGGTGGGCAAGACCGTTGGTGAGCGGAAGGCCGAAGGCCAGCGCCAGTCCGAAGAAGACGATGAGGCCGAGCACGGTGACGATCAGGACCGCCAGGCCCCGGTTCCTGACCCGCCAGTTCTGCAGGGCAGTGACCAGCGGATTGAGCAACAGCGCGATAAAGCCGGCGACCAGCATGAGAAGTTCGACGTCACGTAGCCGGTAGGCGACCTTGGCCAGGACGTAAGCCAGGCCGATGACGGCGACCGTTACCAGGATCGTCCGCAGCGGGATGCCCCTGGACTCGGCGGCTACCCAGAGCCTGGTCACCCGCGAAGGCGGCGAATCGTCCTGCATCCGGCAATCATCGCAGGTTGCGCGAGTTCACCGCACCTGGTCGGCCTAGTCCCCGCCGGACCTGAGGAACTCGCTCTGCAAGGCCGCGCAGTCGATTTTCCTGTCTGGCGGCACCGGCCAGTGCACGATCACCGTGTATCCCTGGTAGGCGGGCACCAGGTGAAAGATCCCGGTGAGCTGAGCGACGATCTCCTCCTTGCCGCACGTCGCGAGGGCAGGGCTCGACTGCGCGCGCCTGAGCGCCCGCGCCTCGGCCAGCTTGAGTTCCGGCGCCGTGTTGACCGAAACGACAGGCAGGTGAAACAGCGAGCCGATAAACCCGGTAATGCCGGTCGCGGCAGCGCTGACCGGGCCTTCGCTTTCCTGCACCCCGTTGACGGCGGAGATGTACGTGGTGTTCTGCCCGATCTCGGGATCGGGCAGCGACAAGGTGATCGTCTTCGCCTGCCGGTTAACGGTCGCCACCTTGGCTTTCACGGTGGTGAAGTCGATCAGGCCGTAAACGGCCACCTGCGTTTTCACGTTGGTCGTCTTGTGCACGAGATAGCTGGTGATATGTCCGAGGAATCCTGGCGCCTTCAGCTCCGCCGTGAGGCTGACCTGGGTGTTGTAGACCAGCGCGTTCGTGCGCAGGCCGTCGTGCCCGACCTCGAGGCCGACTTCCCTGATGGAGTTCAGCCCGACCTTTTCCACCCGCGTGCGCAGGAAAAAGAACGACCCCAGGCAAAGCGCCGCGGTGAGCACGAAAATAAGCGCCGGCGCCAGCACGCGCTCACGGGGTTTCTTCACCAGCCTGAAGATGATGGCGCCGAGTGCGACGAGAGCCAGGGCGAGGAAAACAAACAGAGCCCATTCGGCTACGGCATAAGCATCAGACAGCACCCGGACGCTCCCCGCTATTGAACAGGCTCAGCATTCAGCTTTCCCCGATCTGGCAAGGTAAACCCGCATCCCGTGGCCGGCGTGCGAGCGGCGCATCTCAGTCATCGAACGGCTCGGTCATCGAACGGCTCAGTCATCGAACGGCTCAGTCACGTTCACCGCAACCAGACGGCGGCGATGCCAGTCGTAATGGTCATGAAAGCTCGAACCGTCCTTCTCGCATCCACTCTCTCATCGGGCGCGCTCCTGCTCGCCGCACCGGTCGCGTCAAGCGCGGCCGCACCGAACGCCACCGCGGCAGCAGGCACCGCCACCCGCCTGCAGGCGGTCGCGTTCACCAGTCCTCAGCAAGGTTACGGACTCTTCAGCGTGAACACAGGCTCGGCCAGGAAGTGCCGCGCCGACGTCGCGCGCACTACCGACGGCGGCAGCCGCTTCACCCGCCCCGTGCCCGCGGTTAGCTGGCCGTGCTCGGGGGACGTGCCCGTCTCGTCGATCGCGGCCGACGCGAGCGGCGACGTCTTCGCCTACGGACCCGCCCTGCGGATCAGCCACGACCACGGCCGGTCATGGACGTCATCAGGAGTTAAGGGGGCGGTACTGGATGTCGCTGTGGCCGGCCGGTCCGTGCAGGCGGTGACGACGCACTGCACCAGGGCTGGCAGTGCCCCCGACAAGTGCCAGATTCTGCTGCTCGACTCGGCGAACGGAGGCCGCACGTGGCGTTACGCAAGCGACCAGCCGGCTGGCGCGGTGATCCCTGGTTCAGGTGCCAGCCCGACAGGCGGAGCCACCTTGACAAGGACCAGCAGCAGGACGGCCTACCTGCTGGCCACCCCGGTGCTCAGCGCTCACGGACTGCCAGAACTCTGGATAACGAAGAACGGCGGATCGGCCTGGCACGCGCACCGGGTTCCCTGCGGGCTCGGCACGGCGGCAGCACTGGCCGTCGCCAGGAGCGGCGCGCTGTTCGTCGCCTGCGCTGGCCAGCCGGGCGCCGGGTTCCAGCTCAAGTCGGTCGTGACCTCCGCTGACGGCGGGCGCACCTGGCACACCATGAGCAAGTGCGGGACGCCGTCGTGCGGACCGCTCGGCGAGGGCTACCTCGAAGGCATCGCCGCGGTACCTGGCCGGACCTTGTTCCTCGTCGGTGACCGGAGCCCGCTCCTCGTCAGCCACGACGCAGGCGCGGCCTGGCACGTCAGGCGGCCCATGATCGGCGACGGAGGCGGCGGCACCTACCAGATCGCGTTCTTCGGCTCGCACGGCATCATCTTGGGCTCCGACCAGTCAGGTAACGAGCTGCCCGCGATCTGGCACACCAGCGACAACGGCGCGACCTGGCACCTCACCCGTCCAGTGGTCGCTTGACGCGCACGGCCGTGCGGTGCCATGTGGCGGAAAGGCAGGAAGAAGTCAGGCAGTCCGCACGATCGTCGCCAGCCAGGCGTGGGCGGTGTCGCCCCCGAAGATGCGGTTGACGTCGAACTCGGCAGGCTCGATGCTGCTGACCTGCCAGCCAGAAGCGAACGCCTCGCGCAGTTCTTCCTGCGTGACGCGGCGCGGGCCGAGGTCGCCTGGCTGGCGCTCGCTGAAGCACATGAGGTAGACGATGGCGCCCGGGTCGAGTACGGATGCGAGGCTGGTCACGTACCTGGCCCGGTCGTCGTCGCTGAAGACGTGGAACAGCCCGCTGTCGATGGCGACGTCGAAGCGCTGGCCGAGACTGGCCAGGTTCAGTATGTCCGCGACCTCGAACCTGGCACGCGCGCCACGCTCGTCGGCCTTGGCACGTGCCATCCTGATCGCATCCGGCGCGATGTCGACTCCGGTCGCGTCCGCGCCTGCCACGGCGGCCAGGATCGTCTGCTCGCCCGTGCCGCAGCCGGCGTCAAGCAGCCGTCCGGTGAGCCTGCCTTGGTTCGCCAGCTCAGCGAAGGCGGGCTGGGGACGGCCGATGTCCCATGGGGCAAGCTGAGCGCCCGTGTAGGAGTCGTTCCAGTCTGGGTGCTGCTGCGTCATGATCAAGACAATAGCCCGACGGTATTGAGTTCACGTGGTGTCACTCATCGTCGAGCGCGTACCTGAGGTAGCGCTCGGCGGAGCGGCGGACGGCGGCGGCGCCGTCGGCGCGGACGATCCGGTTCCACCATGCGCCGTAGACCAGGCTGAACGGATAAGGCTCAAGCAGCCGAAGCGCCCGCCGGATCGTGCGCGGCCGCTCGGGGATGTAGTTCGGGTAGCTGTACATGAAGCTGACCCACGACCGGTCGGAGACGACCTGAACGATGTCGCCTGAGAACAAGGCGCCGTCGCCGTCGCCATCGCCTGCACGGTGGAGCACCTGCCCGCCGTCGAAGTGCACCCCGGCGTTGATCAGCGTGAACCCGTCACCGAGTTCCTTATGATCACCGCTCCAGAACTCAACAGAGTCATCCGGCCTGGCCACCCACTGCCTGTCAGCCTCATGGAGGTACACGGGCGCGTCGAACGCGTGCGCCCAGTCAACCATCGTCCCGTAATAGTGCGGATGGCTGATCGCGATCGCCCGGACTCCGCCGAGAGCGCGCACTCGCTCAGCTAGCTCGTCGTCGAGATAGGTGATCATGTCCCACAGGACGTTGCCACCCGGGCCGCGCACCAGGAGAGCGCGCTGCCCGATCGCGGTCGGCGGATCGGCGCCGATCCCCGTGACGCCGGCTCCTTCTTCGGCGACCTTGCAACGGTGCCCGGCGGCGCGGAGGCGAGCCAGCGTCGTCCACCGCTGGCCGCCCCAGCCGACGTACTGTCGTTCGTCCAGGCAGATGGGGCAGTCCTCGCGCGGACCGCCGTACTGAACCCCGCAGGTCTCGCAGATCGGCAGGTCTGCTTCCATGGTCTCCACATATATCAGCCGGGATGACGGAAGGCCTGCATGAGCGACCCGTTCGAGCGGGAGGTCACCGTGCGGTGGCGGGACACGGACGCGCTCGGTCATGTCAACCACGCCGTGTTCCTCACCTATCTGGAAGAAGGCCGCGACGCGTTCTTCTCGCACGCTCTCGGCGTGGACCCCATTTACGTGGTGGCCAGGATCGAGATCGACTGGCGCGCCGAGATCAGGCATCCCGACGGGCACGTCATCGTGCGGATCGTGCCAGAGCGGCTCGGCACAACCAGCCTGACCACCCGCGAGACCATCGTGACCGCGTCAGGTCAGACGGCGGCCGAGGCCCTGGCGGTGACCGTGCGCTGGGACGCCGCGCGGCGGGAGCCTGTCCCGTTCAGCGAGACCGAGCGCGCGAGCCTGAAGGGGCTCCTTGGTTAGCTCGCCGCCCGAGCCTGCGAGGTAAGCTGGCAAGCGCTATGACGGAGCGCAAGCCGGCGGGCGTGAGCTTTTCCTCCTGGATCGACCAGCAGATCAGCGAGGCGGCAGAACGCGGCGCGTTCGACGACCTGCCCGGTGCGGGAAAGCCGCTCCCGAGGCGAGATGACTTCAGCGGCGACGCCTGGATCGCGGACTGGGTGCGCCGTTCCGGTGGTTCGCCTGCGGATTGCCTGCCGGCGCCGCTCCGCCTGCGCCGCGAATCCGAGCGCCTCGCCGAGACCGTGCACGAACTGCGCTCCGAGCAAGAAGTGCGCGACAGCGTCGCGGCGCTGAACGAGCAGATCCTTGCTCACCGGCGCATCCCGGCCGACCCGCCGGTCTTCGTGCCGCGGGTGGACGAGGAGGCGATGATCGCCAGGTGGCGAGCCGCCCGCCAGCCGCCCGCTCCCCCGGCTCAGGCTCCCCCGGCTCAGGCTCCCCCGACTCCGCCTGGAGGCCCGCTTCCCGGCGGGGGCGCCCCGCTGTTGTTTTTGCGACGGGTATGGGCCCGCGCCTCTTCGCGGTCCGGTCCTTCCTGAGAGCGATTCGCGAGGAACTCGATGACGGTGTCGAGCACCAGTCGCTCGATGATGCTCATGTGCTTGTCAGCATCAAGGATCCCCAGGTATGAGCCGAGCACCCCGGCGGCGCCGAGTTCGCGCACGCTGAGGGTCGCCCCGAAGTCGCCGCAGGCAGGCGCCTGCCTTTTCGACTCCCTGTACATCAGGCGCGAAGTCTCGATGATCCCGAAGGGCGCCCTGATGACCGCGGCGGACAGCGTCCGCATCGTCTCGGCCAGCACCTTGACGTGGAAGCTCGCCGTCGTCACCTCCGGCATGCGGTCTGCGACCTGGTAGTCCCGCTTCACGGGAGGAAGCGAGGTCTTGACGAAGTCCAGGCAGAGCATCTGGCCCTCAACCGCGACATGCACGAACGCCGAGACCGCAGAGCCCTGGTCAACACCGTCGATGACCTGCTGCCCGCCGACGTAAACCGGCTGGCACTCGTCACGCACCGACGCCCGCAAGTAGTAACGCAGACGCGCCTGCGGATGCCGGATCAGCGCTTCCATAGCCGGGCCGCTTGCCTGCGAATAAGCGATCTGGCTGGCGCTGTCGATCAGCGGGCTGCCAGGGGGCAGGCAGCCGCCGCCGGTCACGTGGTCGGCCACGGTCAGGGCCGTCACCCGCTCGCCGGCCGGCAAGGCCGCGTCGTTCAGCTTGAGCAGCCGCTGCCTGATCGCGGCCTGAAGCTCGACCGGATCGATAGGCACGTAACGATCATCCTTGCTGGCTTTGCGGCCAAGGTCGATCGCGATCGACCAGTGGTCACGGCCGCAGGTACCAGAGCCGATGAACGGATCTTCGCCCGCGTAGAGCGTGACGTTGCCCCACTGCGCGGCCTCGACCGCCCTGATCCGAGCCTCGATCGGCCCGGTGCCTGGACGGATGGGCGGTGACCCTGGCCGCAGGTCGCGGCTGAGGATTCGGAAGGCAGCGTATTTGCCGGCGTACTGCGCGACGCCGAACAGGCCGGTGAAGGCGATCAGCGGCCCGGCGACGAGCAGCAGGACCAGGATGGACGACCTAACCTGCTGGCCTCCGGTCACTGGAGAAAAGGACAAGACGTCCCCGGCGAAACGGGTCATCGCCGCGAAGATCAGAAGGACGATGATCGCGGCGATAACGGCCGCGAGCGCGAGCAAGGACCGGAGCTTGCCGCCTTCGCCGCGCCGGTGCCACCCGCCGCCAGGCATCAGGAAACCGACGGCGAACGCGATCACGAGGCCCAGGATGACCTGTCCCGGCCAGGTCAGTAATCCGGCGATGAGCAGAAGCGCGAGAGCCAGGTCACGGACGAGCGCGAGTTTCCTCGCGTTCAGGCAGTGCCTGAGAATCGGGCCGAGATCGATGCCGGCCGACGGCACGACCGCGCGGTGCGGAGCGAGGACGTTCCTGATGACCTGGTTGGCGAAAGCGGGGCTCAGGTAGGCCGCGGCACACAGGTATCGCGTGTCGTTGCTCATTTCGCCGGACGGCCGGCTCGGCGCGTGCCAGAAGAAGGGCTCATCGGCACCGGGTGTGCTCGCTGCGGGAACACCAGCCGGCCCCACGATCGTGTCGTTCTCAGCGGCCGGGTCGGGCAGGATCTGGCGGAGTGGAGGAACGGTATCGTCCGTTGCTGCCGGGGCTGCCGGGATCTTCCCTGCGGTCCACACCGAGGCTGCCGACCGGCTCGCGGCCTGCGGCTGCTGCAGCGATATGCCGCAATTACCGCAAAACTGGTCCTCCGCCGATAGCCGGAAACCGCAGCCTAAGCAGGTGCCCTGGTTAGCAGGCACTGGCCTGCGGCTGCCCGACCGATCCGACCAGGAGGTACTTGCCGGCATCGTCTTCGAGTTCGTACGTCACCGATTCCCAATCTGTGCATTCAGAGTCGGTGTGACTCTGCGCGACACTCTGGTGACTGACGAAGCTGAAGTTAACGTCGACGTCACCATCACCTACCTCGGTAATGGTATCGATAACGCCGTCGGAATCGCGGCTCGTGCTATAGCCCTCCTCGAAGGCGGAGTAGGTCTCGGTCTGCGCGAACTGCGGTGTCAGGACCGCCAGGTAGGCGTCATAGTCATTGTTGTTGATCGCGGTGAAGAAGCTGTAGAAGAACTGCTCGACGCCCGTGGCTTCCGTATCGCCCTCGGCGCCCGAGCCGAGCCTTATCAGGCTCCCGCCTGAAACCCCTGTCCCGCCGGTGCTCACCGGCGTAACCGACGGCGTGAGGACAATCGTCGAGGTGTATGTCTGCACGGGCTGGACGACTCCCGGCGCGGTGACTGTCACGGTCGGCGCGGGAGATGACCCAGTCCGCGGGGCAGGCGTCGATGACTGCGACGATGTCGGGTTGTGCACGTCCCCGGCCAGCTTTGACGGCCTGTTCACGAGCAGCCAGGTCGCCACGCCCGCGCCGACGGCCAGTACCACGATCACCGTGACGAACGTCGTCAGCGTGCTCGACCGCTTCTGCCATGGCGATGGCACAGGCGGCACGCTGTGCACGGGGAAGGGCCCGACCTGGCCAAACGGCCCGGACGGGCCTGCGGGCGGATAGCCGCCGATCACCGGGTTCGGCGGAATATAAGGCGGCGGCTGCTGAGCCGCCATCGTGTAGGCAGCGTTAACGGGGACACCGGGGTTCTGGGGATAGCCAGGTCCGGCCGGATAACCGGCGGGTGCCTGGTACTGCGGCGGCGGCGCCTGAGGCAGAGACGGCGGCGACTCTGGCGCCGGTGCTGGTGCTGGTGCCGGGCCTTGCATCGTGCTTACGTGACTAACCTGGCTAGGCGGCGGCCCGGGCACTGACCCGGGCTCCGGCTCCGACTCGGGCTCCGGCTCCGATTCCGGCTCCGATTCCGGCTCCGATTCCGGCTCCGGCTTCGCCAGCACGGTCATCGGGGCGTTGACGGTAGCCGCAGGACTGGCCGGCTCGCCCTCAAGGTCAGCCTCCGCAGCCACCTCGGGCCTCGTCGGCGTCACCGTCACCGGCTCAGCCGCCACGGCCTCAGCCGCCACGCCCCCAGCCGTAACGCCCTCAGCCGCCACGGCCTCGGCCGATGACGCGGGTTCGGGGGCGTGCCCAGGCTCATGAAGATCTTCCGGCGTCACGGCGGCAGGCGAGGCCTCGGGCTCCATTTCCAGGGCGGACTCAGCTCCTGGCTCGGGCGCCGACCCGGCGCCGGGCGCGGCCACAGGTTTCACATTGATTCCCGCACCTTCTATTACAGTTATCAGCCAATCACGGCCATCAGCGGCCAGTGGCCACCTCAGACTGGTCTCAGCTTCACTCTGCTACGGCTGAGCCAGCACGACCTCATCACGTGATGGGTTTACCGCAATTCTCACTCAGTCCACCTCGCCGGCTGACCGGACAGCGGCAGCGGCGATACCGGCCGCAACAGCAACGATGGTCCAGCGACGTGGTTTCTCGGGCAGCGGCAACCGCAACGGTGGCTCGGCGATGCTGTTCCTGCGACGACGAAGTTCCACCGTTGCGGCAGCCGCGCGCCAGCGAACAGCATCAACGGGCCATGGTTGCTGTCGCCGCAGCAATGTGGGACCCGCCAAACCCCTTCGCTAGCAGGCGCGGTCGCTCGGCTCGTAGCCGAAGGGAGCCTGCCCGATCAGGTAGTCGCCAGAGTCATCTTCCAGGTAGAGCGTGATGACCCACTTCGTGCATCGCTCCGTGCCCGTGGCACTCTGGCTGGGCTTTTGATGACTCGTGAAGGTTATGCTCGCGGCCGTCGTGCCCGCGTCAGTGGTGGAGATCCTGACGATCGTGGCGGCGGAGTCAGACGATGAGCTAAAGTCAAATTCGAATTTGGATTTCGTCAGCATCGCACGCAAACTTGGTGACAGCAAGCTGAGGTATTGCCGGTAGCTATGGCTATTGATGGCCGCGAAATAGCTTTTGACAAACGCCAGCACCTCGGGCTCTCGCGGATCGGCGGCCGCCGAACGGCCGACCCTTACCAGCACTGCGGAGCCGGTGCCCGCGGGCGTCGGCGTCGGGCTCAGTGAGCCGACCGGCTCGGCAGGTCCTGACGATCCCGGATTCTCCGGCTGGCTGCTAGGAGTCTCGCTGCCCGGTGAAGGTGAGGATGACGGCACTTGACCGGCTGGCGCGCTCGACGAGGGCGAACTCACGGTCGCGTGGATAACCGGGATCGCGGACTGATGCTGAGGCCGGTGCAGCAGCACCCACGCGGCGGTCCCGCCCCCGGCCATGATGATGATGACGGCAATGACCACGGTCAGGATCGTGTCCCTGCGCCATCGGCCGGGCCCGGCAGGTTCATCGGGCGGGATCAGCGGCTTTACCTCAGACCGGCTGATGTTCAGCGGCGGGCGCGACGGGCGCCACGCACCGTGCGCCCCTGGTGCTTCGGGAGGCGGTACGGCGGCCTGAGCAGGGACAGCGGGCTCGGCCGGCGGGAATGGCGTGCCGCACTTGGTGCAGAAGTTGGCCGAGGCGTGCCTCGTTTGTCCGCATACTGCGCAGACGTTCATTTCCGCAACCTTAAGTCGAAGACAACCGTCGCTCTTTACATCATCACAGAGCAAGTTCCGCACGGCTACCGTCAGCCATCCGGCCGGCCTGCCTGCCGGGGACGCGCGCGAGGATCACCCGGCCGGCGAGCCGCCGCGGACAGGCCAAGCCGCTGGCAGTTATTTGTCATTTCCCGTACCACATGACATTTCGATAAACGTCGCTGCCACGTTACTTCAACTGGCAGAGAGCGCAGTAAGCTGGCCAAATCTCTGGTATTTCCAGTAATATCAGTCGCGGGTGCGGGATCTGGGGGGATGCCTTGACGGAAAAGCGCGGTGAGGCAGTACGGCGACTAGCGGCGCCTGCGGCCTGGCGGGAACAATCTTTCCTCGGCGGCCTGTCGCCGGCGGCGCGCGACGCGTTGCTGGCTCTTGGCACGTTGCGTGAGTGCGCGACGCCTAGCACGCTGATCAGAGCCGGAGACCGGTGTACTGACGTGCTGATCCTGGTGGACGGCTGGGCCAAGGTCATCGGATCAGCGGCCGACGGACGGCAGGCCCTGCTCGCGCTTCACTTCAGCGGTGACCTGATCGGCGAGCAGGACGCGCTTGATGACAGGCCTCGGTCAGCCAGCGTGATAAGCGCGGGGCCCGCGGTGGTTCACGCGGTCGCGAAATCGGCCTTCCTGAGATTCATGCTGGACTGGCCAGAAGCTGGCGTCACGATGAGCAGGGTGTTGTGCGCTCGGCTGCGCTGGGCGACGAGCCGCCAGCTTGATTTCAGCGGCCTGCCCGTCCTGGCACGGGTGGCCAGGGTCCTGAGCGATCTGTCAGAGCTTGACCGTGACTTCGGCTACGCCCTTACTCAGCCTGAGCTGGCCGCCATGATCGGGGCGTCGGAACCTGCCGTGCACAAGGCGATCAGGCAACTCCGCGTCGGCGGAGTCATCGAGACCGGCTACCGCAGGATCGTGGTGACGGATCAGGAAGCACTGGATTCCATCGCCGGTACCGTCCCGCTTGTTGCGATCAGTTCGCGTACGGCGGTTCTTCCTGCCAGGGAAGCCAGTCAGGCAGGTCTTTGCCAGGTGCCAGCGACCAGCGGGCCGACCGCTTTCGCAGGAGCGCGGTCACGCGCCCAGCCGCATCGGGCATCCGCCAGGTCGCGAAGATCGCGCGCGAATCAAGCCGGTGCGCTTCCGGCAGGTGAGCGGCTCCAGGCATCTGCCAGATTAGCTGCCTCGTAAGTACCGCGGACACCGGCGCGACGTCAACTGCCAGCGCCTCCCGGCACCGAACGTCGGCCGCGAGGCACCACCCGCCCGGCACGCGAGCGACCCCGACGTCGTCCCTGCGCAGAGGCCAGGTGTGCGTGTGGTGAACGGAGGGTTCGCCGCCAGGTCTCCGCGCGCCGCGCTGACCCCATCAAATCCCGGTTTGGTGGGGCGTGCACCCCATCAAACCGGGGTTTGATGTTGGCCGGGCGGGCCGGGCGGGCCGGGCGGGCCGGGCGGGGCGGGCGGAGACTTGCGCGGAGCCCTCGCCCGCGCCCCAAACCCTCCGTGATCATGGAAACCAGCCCCCGCACGTTCCGCATACGCGCCAGGACACCCGCACAGGAGCAACCTGAGGGCTGAGTCTCGCGCCGAGCACGAAACTCCGGGCATTTCGGGCGGCGGGGGCACGGCGCCGGGACGGCAGGGGCACGGCGCCAGGACGGCAGGGGCACGGCGCCGGGGCGGGCAGCATCGATGGTCCTGCGTTGTTGCTGGCGGGGCGGATCTGATGACTACGGTGACTACTTGATGCTGTCCCCGCGACATCGCCGGGACTTCGATGCGGTAGCCGGAGCCAGGCCGGCAGCATCGGTGGCTACCTGATGCTGCTGGCCGGGCCTCGCGGCCGTCGGCGGGTCGGCGGCGGGTGCCCGGCCCGCATCCGGATTGGTGTTGCGGCGGGCAATGCGGTGGTGCCGGGAACCGCGGCCGGCAAGCCGGTCACGTCAGGCAGTGGTACGGCCCGGGCCGGAAAACGTCAGCGCGGAATCCGCGCGTCACCCGCGCCACCCAGGGGCACCTGCGGAGAGACGGCGCGGGGCCCGGCCGCCGCCCCCGAGCCACCCGAGCCACCCGGCCCGCCCCGAGCCACCAGGCCCGCCCCGAGCCACCCCGAGTGGTTGGAGCGGAAACGGTTAGCCAGGTACGATCCGGGCGTGGGTGTTCGTGAGCCTCGGCTCGGAATTGACATCGGCCGCGTCATTATCAACGGCCCGGCTCATCCTGGCGGCGGTGACACCGCCTTCTTCGAAGGCGACGAACCGACAATGCTGGCGACGCCGGAAATGGATGGCTCGGTCGCAGCGATAGGGCGCTTGGTGACGTTGTTCGGCGGACGGGTATGGCTGGTGTCCAAGTGCGGGCCTCGCGTGCAGGAACGCACCTTGCGCTGGCTCGAGGCTCATGACTTCTACCGCCGCACGCGACTGCCAGCCGGGCACGTCAGATTCTGCCTGACGCGAGGCGACAAGCGACTTCACTGCGAGGAACTAGGCCTGACCCACTTCGTTGACGATCATCCGGAGGTCCACGCCGCGATCCTCGGCATCGTCGATCACCACTACTTCTTCGGCCCGCAAGCCGAGCCGGTGCCGGACTACGGCACGCACGTCTCGAGCTGGGCCGACGTCGAGGACTACGTCAGCGAGTCGCTGGCCGGCTACGCGCAGGCGCCGTTAAGGCCCGCCTGAACCCGGCACCACCAGTCCTGACTCGTACGCGGTCACGACGGCCTGGGTACGGTCGCGCAGCCCGAGCTTGCCGAGCACCCGGCTCACGTGGGTTTTGACGGTTTCCTCCGTGACCACGAGGCTGGCCGCGATCTCCGGATTGGACAGTCCGGTCGCGATCAGCTTGAGCACCTGCGTCTCGCGCGGCGTCAGCGAGCCAAGTTCTGCCCGCACGGCCGGCCTGGCACGCAGGCGCGCGAACTCGCCGATCAGGCGGCGGGTCACGGCCGGGGCGATCAGGGCATCCCCGGCAGCCACGACGCGGACCGCGTCGAAGAGCCGTTCGGCGGTGACGTCCTTCAGCAGGAAGCCGCTGGCGCCGGCGGCGAGCGCGTCGTAGACGTACTCGTCCAGGTCAAAGGTGGTAAGGATCAGGACGCGCGGGACCGGTCCTTCTTGCTGGCCGGAAGCGAGCTGCCTGGTCGCCTCGATGCCGTCGGTACCTGGCATCCTGACGTCCATGAGCACCACGTCAGGGGACCGCTCACGGCAGATCCGCACGGCCTGCGCACCGTCAGAGGCCGTGCCGACCACGCTGAAGTCGGGTTGCGTGTCGAGCAGCGCCGCGAAACCCGCCCTCACCACCTGGTGATCATCGGCGACCACGATCTTGACCCGCGAGGGCTGGCCGGTCACCGCGTGCCCGCCCGCGACTGCCCGGCGACCGGCGCTGGTGCGGCTTCTGCCGCATCGCGAACTTCGGCCGCATCTCCCGCTGGCATTTTCGCTTCGACCAAAAATCCCCCGCCGGCTGCCAGCCCGGTTCTGAGCTCCCCGCCCACGGCGGCCGCCCGTTCCCGCATCCCGAGCAGGCCGTGCCCGGCCGGCTGGCCGGGCGGAGGACCTGGGCCGTTGTCCCTGATCCTGATCAGGAAGCCGGCGCCCGCATAGGAGACTTCCACGTCTACCGCCGCGCCAGGCGCGTGCCTTCTGGCGTTGCTCAGCGCTTCCTGCACGATCCGGTAGGCAGCGAGTTCCACGCCAGGATCAAGGTCAGCAGGCTGCCCGCTGACAATCAGCCTGGCACCGGCGCCCGAGACCTCCCTGGCGAGGTCGAGCAGGTCGTTGAGCTGGGCCAGGCCGGGCTGGGGCCGCCGCAGCAAGGCAGCGTCCGCGAGATCGTCCCTGGTGTCCTCGCGGAGCACGCCGAGCAGCCGCCGCATCTCGGTCAGCGCGCTGCGGGCGGTGTCGCCGATGGCGGACAGCCGCTGCGCGCCCTCGGGGGGCATTCCCTGCGTCGCCAGCCTGGCGGTCTCGGCTTGCACGGCGATCATCGAAATATGGTGCGCGACCACGTCGTGCAGCTCACGGGAGATGCGCGCTCGCTCGCCACGCGCGGTGTGCTCGACCAGGCTGCCCGCCACTGCCTGCTGCACGGTGCTGTGCTCGATCGCCTCGCGCCTGGCCCTGGCAGCCGATCCCGCCCAGGCCGCCATCGGCCCGGCCGAGGCGGCAAGCACGCACGCGATCCGGCCAGCCTGGGACTGATGATCACCGGCGAGGACAAAGACGAGGAACGGCAGCACCAGCAGCGCCGCAAGTAGCTGTCTTCCCTGCCTGCCCAGCCAGTAGCAGGCAGCGAGCTGCGCGATCAGGCCGCCCAAGGTGAACTCGCCGAACCCGGTGAGGGAAAGCACGCTGGCCGCGAAGATGGTCACCGCGCTCGTGACAGGGAACTCCCAGAGCAACCCGAGCGGCAACGTCGCGGCCAGCGAGATCAGCACCAGCGCGAACTTGCCGAACTGGGCGTCGGCGCCGGTGAGCGTCGCCCCGAGCTCCGTGCCCGCCTGCGCCCACGACTGCGCGACCGCCAGCAAGCCAAGCAGGACAGCGGCAGCGACCGGCACGTAACGACCGGCCGCGAGCCGTCCTGCGGCATGCCGCGGCCTGCCGGCCTGATCGCCTGCGACTCCCACGCTTAACATTGTCGCCGCTGGCCAGCGTGCCCGCGTCCCCGCGCGACGTGATGCGGCCGTCCCCCGCGCGAGGGATAAGCCAGCCTTACGTCATTCCTGCCAGCGACGGCGAGGACGGCTCGTCCGCGTGACGACACGGGCAGGCGCGCCTTCCTAACCTTCTTGCCATGGAAGCAACGATCGAAGTCACCGGGCTGACCAAGCGATTCGGCCAGGTACTCGCGCTGGACGACCTGTCGTTCACGGTCACTCCAGGCGAGATCACCGGCTTCGTCGGGCCGAACGGCGCCGGCAAGTCAACTACCATGCGCGTCATACTCGGGCTCGACGCCCCAGACTCAGGCCAGGCCCTGGTCGGCGGCCGTACCTATCAGAGCCTGCGCAACCCTCTCAGTCACGTCGGCGCGCTGCTTGACGCCGGCGCCTTCCAGCCGGCCAGGCGCGCGCGCGACCACCTGCTCTGGATCGCGCACTCCCAGGGCCTTGGCGCGCGCCGGGTCGACGAGGTCATCGACCTGACCGGCATGCGCAGCGCGGCCAGGCGCCGGGCTGGCGGGTACTCACTCGGCATGCGCCAGCGACTGGGAATCGCCGCCGCGATGCTCGGCGACCCGCCGGTCCTGATGTTCGACGAGCCGTTTAACGGCCTCGACCCGGAAGGAATGGCCTGGATGCGCGAGTTCCTCGGATCGCTCGCTGGCGAAGGCCGTGCCGTCCTGGTCTCCAGCCATCTCATGAGCGAACTCGAGGACAACGCCGACCACTTGCTGGTGATCGGCCGTGGCCGCCTGCTCGCCGACACGAGCGTCGCGGCGATGGTGGCCGCCGCGTCGAAGGACAGGGTGACGCTGCGCACCAGCGACCGGTCGCAGGCGATGGCCGTCCTCGCAGGGGCGGGCGCGACCGTCGCCGTGACCGGCCACGACACGGTGACGATAACCGGGCTGACGGCCACGGAAATCGCTGCCGTGCTCGGTGAGCACGCCGTGCCCTTCTCTGGCCTCGGGGCGCACCGCGCCACGCTTGAAGAGGCCTACATGGAGCTGACCAGGGACGCGGTGGAATTCCGTGCTCCGCATGCCGCGCCGCAGGAGGCACGATGACCAGCACGCTCACGCCTTACCGGCCGGCGGGCTCACCAGGCCGCGACGGCTTCGCCCAGATTCTGCACGCTGAATGGACCAAGTTCAGGACGATTAATGGCTGGCTCATAGCGGTTGTCGCGGCAGCGGCACTGACCGCGCTGCTGCCGATCGCGATCGCGGGGACCGCCGGCAATCCCGTGGAGTCCTGCCATGCGGGCAACTGCCAGGTGGAAGGCAGCGTGGTCGCCACCGGTCCAGGCGGCGAGGCCGTCGTCGACCAGTTCTACTTCGTGCACCAGGCCATGGAAGGTAACGGCAGCATCACCGCGCTGGTGACCGCGCCGCACGGCGTAGCCCCTAAGCCGCACGCGCCGCTCGACCTCAGGCTTCCCGCGACCCAGCCATGGGCCAAGGCCGGAGTCATGATCAAGGAAAGCACCAAGGCCGGCTCCGCCTACGCCGCCGTGGCACTCACCGGCGGCCACGGCGTGCGGATGCAGTACGACTACACCCACGACATCGCGGGCAGCGACGGCAAGACCACGCCGCTCTGGCTGCGGCTGACCAGGAGAGGGAACGTGATCACCGGTTACGAGTCGGCCGGCGGCACGCACTGGAGCGCGATCGGGACCGCCGTGCTGCCGAAGCTCACCACAGTCGTGCAGGCCGGGCTCTTCGTCGCCTCTCCTGATTACACCGAGCTGGCCAGCGGCTTCGGCGGCGGCGACGACTCGAACAACGGACCGACCTGGTCGGCGAGCAGCTTCACCCACGTCGCCTTGACGACCGGGGCGGCGAAGTGGACGGGCACCGCTGTCGCGCCCCCTGGCGCCACGCAACAGAACATCATCTTTCCCATCGGCCCGCATCAGCAGAAGTGCGGCGTCACGGGGACCTGTCCAGGTAAGCAGGGCTTCAGCCAGGCGGGCGGCACCTTCCGCGTGACCGGCTCGGGTGACATCGCACCGTTCACGCCGATCGTCGACCCGTTGCAGGTCTGCCTGTTCGGAGTGCTGTTCGGCCTCATCGCGCTGATCGCGATCGGAGTCGTCTACATCACGGCCGAATACCGCAGGGGAATGATCAGGACCACGCTGACCGCCAGCCCGCGACGCGGCAGGATTCTCGCGGCCAAGGCCATCGTCATCGGCACGGTCGGCTTCGCCGCGGGCCTGATCGGCACGGTCATCGCGTTCATCGTCGTGGAGCGGAAGCTCAACAAGCTCGGCTGGATGCCTCCGGTCTGGCACATCCTGTCGGCGACCAGCAGCATCGGCTTGCAGGTCATCATCGGCACCGCCGCGATCGTGGCGCTGACCGGAGTTCTCGCGCTGGCCGCGGGGGTCATCACCAGGCGGAGCGCGGGCGCCGTCGCGGCCGTGATCGGGCTGGTCATCGTGCCGCTGGTGCTCGGGATCGTGCTGCCGCTCGCCCCGGCCCGCCTGGTCTTGATGATCACGCCGGCCGCCGCGTTCAGCGTCCAGCAGATCTACCCCAGGTACAGCCAGGTGAGCACCACCTGCGCGCCGTATCACGGGTGCTTCCCGCTCGCCCCGTGGACCGGGTTCGCCGTCATGTGCGCATGGGTCGCCGCGGCCCTGATCACGGCGGCCTGGCTGCTGCGCAGGAGGGACGCGTGAGCCGCGCGGTCCGCGCCGAGTGGACCAAGCTGCGGACGATGCCAGGCACGGCGTGGCTGGTGTTCGCCGGAATCGTGGCGGCGATCGGCGCGAGCTGGCTGGCCTCGGCGATCGTCAAGTGTCCCTCATCCTGCGGCACGGACACGACCAAGCTCAGTCTCACCGGAATCCTGATCGGGCAGGCCGCGGTCGCGATCCTCGCGATCGGCGTGATCGCGCCCGAGTACGGCACGGGAATGATCAAGACGACCCTGACCGCGGTGCCGCGCCGCAGTGTGGTACTTGCCGCCAAGGCGGCGGTCATCACGGGCGTGGTGGCCGCCGCGGGGGTCGTCGAGGTGCTCGGCTCGCTGCTGATCGGGCGGCTGCTCCAGCCTGGCAACGGGTTCAGCGCCGCCCGCGGCTTCGCCGCGCTTTCGCTGACCCACGGGCCGACGCTGCGCGCCGCCGCGGGCTCCGTGCTCTACCTGGCCCTGATCGGGCTGCTCAGCCTGGGCGCGGCCACTGCCCTGCGCGACTCGGCCGCCGCGCTGACCGTCGTGCTCGGGCTGCTCTACGTGGTACCGGTGCTCGGCGTTGTCCTGCTGAGCCACCGGTGGCAAGCGCGCATCGACCGCTGGACCCCGGCAAGCGCGGGCCTCGCCATCCAGGCGACCAGGCACCTGGCCAGGTTGCCGATCGAACCCTGGCCGGGTCTCGGCGTTCTCGCCGCCTGGACGGCGGGCGCCCTGCTGGCCGGCTACCTGCTGCTCCGCCTGCGCGACGCGTAAAGACGGCCGCGCGCTGCGCTTACCGAGGCCACGGCGGCGGCGGCGATGAGCGCGAGCAGGTAACCGCCGAGGGCCGGGCCGTCGCCGTAAGCGGGGAAGCCAGGTGACCACAGGCACAGGCCGGTCGCGGCGATGCCGCTGGCCAGTGCGGCCGCCGTGATGCTGGCGGCGGCCGCGCCCGAGGTCCTGACCGCCAGCCGCACGGCACGGCCGTGCGGCCTCATCCGGTTCATGGCCAGGACGGGGCCGCCCGCGGAGACGGCAGCGGCAGCGAAGCCGGCGATCGTGAAGCCGATGAACCACCAAGGGCCTGACGCCTCCGGATGATGTACCAGGGACAGCGTCGCCAGCCCGGCACCCAGGTAGGCGGCTGGCACCACGGCAGGCAGCAGCAGGCAGGCGAGATCACGGCGACGGCGCTCCCTGCCAGCCTGGCGCAGCATCGTCAGCCAGAGTGGCAGCGAACCGGTGAGGGTGACCAGCACCGACGCGGCGAGGGTCACGTCGAAGACCACGTACGACCAGCCAACCACCGGGTGATGAGGCGGCGCGAAACCCTGCTGCTGCGTGAACATGACGAAGGACAGCGCCAGGCCAGTGAGGAACGACCAGGCCGCGAGCACGGTCGAGATGCTGGCCCGCATCCGAGCGTCCGCGTCATGGAGATGCACGGGCGGGCAGATCCACATCGGCGGCGCCTGCAGGGCAATGCTCGCGATCGCGCCGAGCCCGCCGCCGGAGTCGTCGACGAACGCGAGCACCTCATCGCCGTACCTGGCCCGCCACGCGGGAGGGTAAAGGGCCAGCGCCGCACGGGCCAGCGCGCGGGTCATGCGCCCGACCACCCTGGCTGGCCGCGCAGGCGGGACCTGGCCAGCGAGGCGACCACGCTCATCCTGGCTGCCTGCCGGTCAAGCTCGGCGGCACCCGCGCTGGTGATCCGGTAGGGGCGGCGCCGGTCGGCGGCTTCGAGCGGCTCGATCAGCCCGCGCGCCTCAAGCCGGGAAATCACCGCGTACAACGTCCCCGCGGACAGTTTCACGCCCATGGTCTCGGCGACGTCGCGGGCGATGGCATAACCGTGCTTCGGTTCCCCGGCCAGGCTGGCCAGGACAAGCAGCGGCGGATCGGCCCAGCGATCCAATGGTTCTGCCACCTAACTCACCAGCATTCCGCACCTCGCTATACTGCCTGACGTTATACCGTGGCACGGTACAACGCGGGTCAGGGCCAGGAGGTCAAGTATGGCGCACGCCACGCCGCGCACTAGCCTGCGTGAGCCGCTCGCGGCCAAGGTGCCGGAGATCACGTTCCTGTTCTGGATCATCAAGCTCCTGACCACGGCGAGCGGCGAGGCGATCTCCGACTACCTCGCGCTGCACGGGTACGCGCTCGCCGGCGTCGTCGAAGTCGCGATCTTCGTGGTCGCGGTCGTCGCCCAGTTCGCCACCCGTCGTTACGTCGCCGCCGCCTACTGGTTCCTCGCGCTGGCGATCGCGATCTTCGGCACCGGCGTGTCGGACGCGCTGCACCTGATAGTGGGCATTCCTTACGGCGGGACCACGGTGCTCTGGATGGTCGTACTCGCGGCGATCTTCTGGCTCTGGTACCGCACAGAAGGCACCTTGTCGATTCACAGCATCGTCACGACCAGGCGCGAATTGTTCTACTGGGCGACGGTCTTCGCCACGTTCGCGCTCGGCACCGCGCTAGGAGACTTCACTGCCGCAGTCGTGCACCTGGGCTACTTCGGCTCAGCGGTGCTGTTCTTCGTGGTCATCTGCGTTCCGCTGGTCGCGTGGCGGTTCTTCCGCATGAACGCGGTGCTCGCGTTCTGGTTCGCCTACGTCATCACCCGTCCGCTCGGCGCCTCGTTCGCCGACTGGTTCTCCAAGCCGCGCGACATCACCGGCCTCGACTACGGCGACGCCGCCGTCAGCGCGGTCACGCTGATCCTGATCCTGGCGCTGGTCTCCTACATCGCCATCGCACGCAACGACATCCAGCCCGCCCGCCAGGAACCAGCGATCTAGCTCTTACCTGCCCCGGTCCGCGCGCCACCGCATCAGCAGGACGAGCGCGATCACGCCGAACACGCCCGCTGCCACGGCGGCGACGGCTGGCGGCCTTACCTGCCTGGCACGGGCGGTGGCGGTACCCCGTAGCTGGCCGGCCTTCTCGGTGAGCTGCCGCTTCACGTCGGTCTTGGCGACTAGCTGCTGCACCGCGTCGCCGAGTTCCTGCCTGGTGCGGCCGATCTCCTCGGTGAGCTGCCCCGTGCTCTTTGGCTGATTATTGTCTTGGGGTTGGGCCGTGCTCATCGGTGCACCTTCTCCTTCAGTTCACGCACGTCGGCCTGCACGCTGTCAATGGCCTGCGTGGGGACCGGGGGCGTCGCGTGCTTCAGCCGGCCGGCCCCGAGCAGGGAAGCGACCGCGCAAACCGCGAGCAGCGCGACTCCGACGATCAGCGCGGCAAGCCATGCCGCGATCACGCCGCTGATCGCGATGATCGCAGCGGCCAGCAGGCACCCGACCGCGTACAGCGCGATGATGCCGCTGCCGCCGAGCAGCCCCGCGCCGAGGCCGGCCTGCTTGCCCTTGCTGACCAGCTCGGCCTGAGCCAGCTTGACCTCGTCCCTGACTAGCCTGGGCACCAGTTCGGTAATCTGCTTGACCAGCTCGCCGGCCGACTTCGCATCTTCCACAGTGTTCGCCACTACCCAGGATCCGGACATGAAACCGGTACGGGCCGGCCAGGTTCAGGTAATGGCCTTACGCCCGCTGCGAAACCGCTTCCCGCTGCCGCGGGCCCTGAGTTACGTTGGGCGGCGATGCGACAGCCTTTCAGCAAGCCGAGGACCACGCCGCTGCTGCGGACGATGCTCGGGGACGTCCTGCGCCGGGTCAGGCACGATCAGGGCCGCACGCTCGCCGACGTGGCGCAGGCGGCGAAGGTGTCCATGCCGTACCTTTCCGAGCTTGAGCGCGGGCGGAAGGAGGCCTCTTCCGAGGTGCTTGCCGCCTTGTGCGGGGCGCTCGGCATTGAGCTAAGCGACCTGCTTGCCGAGGTCGGGCGGGACCTGACGGCCGGGGCGCCAGCACGTGTCATCAGGCTCGACGCCATCCGGCCAGCGGAAAGCACCCCCGCTGTTCCGCCCGCGAACATCGGCAAGGCCGACATTGTCAGCCTGCTAGCCGCCTGAGCTTTGCGCTGAGTTTACCGCCGCCGATCCCTTCCTGCTCGTGATCACCTGATCGGCAAGGCCGTACTCGACCGCCTCGCGTGCACTGAACGTCTTGTTCCTGTCTGTGTCGTTCCTGATCTTCGTCACCGGGTGCCCGGTGTGCCTGCTGAGGATCTCCTCGACCTCTGACCTGACCCTGACCACTTCCTTGGCCTGGACGGCGAGGTCAGGCAGCGCACCCTGGGCCTGGCTCGACGGCTGGTGCAGCAGCACCTTGGCGTGCGGCAGCACGGCGCGCTTGCCTGGCGTTCCCGCCGCCAGCAGCACGGCGGCCGCCGACGAGGCCTGGCCGACGCAGGTCGTGGCGACGTCCGGCCTGATGAACTGCATCGTGTCGTAGATCGCGGTCAGCGCGCTGAACGTGCCGCCAGGCGAGTTGATGTAGAGGTTGATCTCCAGGTCAGGGCTCGCCGACTCCAGGTGAATGAACTGCGCTATCACCACGTTGGCTACCCCGTCGTCGATCTCGGTGCCGAGGAACACGATCCGCTCGGACAAGAGCCTGGAGTAGACGTCGTAGGCCCTCTCTCCGAGAGGCGTGCGCTCGACCACGGTCGGTATCGTGTACTGGCCCATGGCTACAACCCCGTCCTCGTGCTCGCCGCGGCGGGCCTGATGTCATCGAGCCGCTCGACGACGTGGTCGATGAACCCGTATTCCAGCGCCTCCGCGGCGCTGAACCAGCGGTCGCGCAGGCTGTCCCGCTGGATGGCAGCCTCCGGCTGGCCGGTGTGCTCGGCGATCAGCCTGATGATGGTCTGCCCGGTCCGCTCGAGTTGCTCGGCGTAGATCTCGATGTCGGCGGACGTGCCGCCGAACCCGGCAGAGCCCTGGTGCATGAGCACCTGGGCGTGGGGCAGGCTGTACCGCTTGCCCTTGGTGCCCGCGCAGAGCAGCACTTGCGCCATGCTGCCTGCCAGGCCCATGGCCAGGGTGCTGACGTCGTTGGGGATCAGCCGCATCGTGTCGTACATGGCCAGGCCGGCCGTGACAGATCCGCCAGGAGAGTTGATATAGAGGCTGATATCGGCGCGAGAGTCCTCTGCGGACAGCAGC
>DATJLT010000106.1:0-15608 GCA_035509195.1 Streptosporangiaceae bacterium
CGCGACGCCGTTCTTTTACGCGAACGGAATTCACGGGCAGCATGTCTTCGTGGACGGGCGGTCGCGAACGGTCATCGTGAAGCTGTCGAGCTGGCCCGTCGCGATGAGCGTGCGGCTGTTCAATCAGACGCTCGCCGCCGCCCGTGCGATCGCTGATGCGCTCAGGTGACCGCAGGCGGATCGGGGTGATCGAGCACGCACCGCGTGCCTGAATAGATGCTGATCATGCACTTGTTGCAGTGAACGCAGGTACCCGCCTCCGCGGTGCCATCCCTGAACCTGCTCACCAGGTCGGGTTCGCGTAGCAGTGCCCGGCCCATCGCGACGAAGTCGAAGCCCTCGGCCATCGCCTGCTTGATCGTCGCGGCGGTGTTGACGCCTCCGAGCAGGACGAGCGGGAGCGCGAGCGCGGACCTGAACTGCCTGGCCATCGGCAGGAAGTAGGCCTCTTCGAACGGGTACTCCCGAAGCAGCGCCCGGCCGAGCAGCCTGAAGCCGAGCCGCTGCGGTCCGCGCAGTACCGCGGCCATTTCCCGGCGCGGTGCGCCGCCGCGGAACATGAACATCTGGTTGGCCTGCGAACCGCCGCCGGTCAGCTCGATCGCGTCGAGACCCCCGTCGGCCTGGAGCAACTGCGCGATCTTGAGGCTGTCCTCCTGGTCAAGTCCGCCCGGTACGCCGTCGGTCATGTTGAGCTTGGCGATGATCGCGGTCTTGCCGCCTGCAGCGTCGCGGACGGCCCTGAGGACGTTCCTGGCCAGTCGGGCCCGGTTCTCGACCGTGCCGCCGTATTCGTCGGTGCGCTTGTTCCATTTGGGGCTGAGGAACGCCGAGACCAGGTAATGGTGCCCGAAGTGCAGTTCGATGCAGTCGAACCCGGCGCCTGCGAGCATTCGCGCGCCGACCGCGAATTGCTCGGCGACCTCGTCGAGTTCGCCGGCCGTGATGGGCTGGACGCGGACGCCGGCGATCGTCCTTGCCTTCGATGGGCCGAGTACTCGCTTGCCCCTGACAAGTCCGACCGCTCCTGCGTGGCCGAGCTGAGCGGAGATCCGCGCGCCTTCCGCGTGCACGACCTCGGCGATCTTGGCCAGGCCCTCGGCAGCCTCGTCGCGAATGTAGATCTCGGCGGGAGCGCCCATGCCGTCTCTAGACACGGCGATGTAGGACACCGTGGTCATCGCGGTCCCGCCGGCGGCCATCGTGCGGTGGAACTCGATGAGGCTGTTCGAGACCAGGTTGCCAGGGCTCATGCCCTCGAACGTGGCTGCCTTTAGTATCCGGTTGCGCAGCCTGACCGGGCCGAGCACGGCCGGAGCGAACGGATCAGGCGGCCCTGCGGCCTGGGTCATTCCGTCAGTTTGTCACGAGTGTCCAGGCACCGGCTCGTCGCCGTACAGAGCCTTGAGGTTAACCAGCACGATGTCGTCTCGCTCCGATGCGGTGCGCTCAAGATCGGCTCTGAAGCCGTGCAGCGAGAACAGCGCTAGCCTGGCATCATCGGACGGATGTCCGCCCGCTGTCAGCAGAGATCTGATGTGCTCAAGCCTTGCCAGATCGCCGACGCCTCTGGGCTGAATCGTTGCCTTCGCCTCGCCGAGAAGGGCGATTTTGGCGTGCGGCGTCTGCGGTCGCTCGCCTGGTGCCAGAGCCATCACGTCAACCTGGTGCTTCGTGCGGGCAGCGTGATCATCAACCTCGGCCTGGCCGACGGTTCCCAGTCGTGCGCCGATTTCGTCGAAGGCGAATGTCCTTGTCCACTCGGTTGCGACTTCCTCGAAGTGGGGACCCAGAATCTTGCTGTGAAAGGTCGGCTGCGAAGTGTCCCATGCGATCCTCGCGCGGCCGCGTTCTACCAGATCGGCCTGCGGTGAAGTGATCAGCTGGTTGAAGCGGATGATCGAGTCAGCCACCCGCACGGACGGCTTGCGAGTCCTGAGAAGGTCCTCATCTCGCCGCAGGTATCCGCTGGACTCCAAGGTCTCAAGCGGTGCCATCATGGCCGAACGCTGGCGCTGCAGCAAAGCCCCGACCTGCGACGGCGTCGAGGCGCCACGGGCGACTGCTGAGAGCACGTCGTAGTACAGGGCCTTGTGGAGGATTCGGGGATCCTCGCGCAGCAGGTATTCAGCCTCTGATCGTGAGTACAGGGCCAGTCCTGGATTGAGCAGGGTACCGGTCACCCAGTCGTCGAATTCGGCTTTTGTCTGGGGAGCCGGCCCGGGCGACAGGGCACGGTAACCGGGTGCGCCTCCGATGCAAGCATCGAGCAGGAGAGCCGTGTGGGCATCGGTGATCTGCCAGAAGTTCCTGCTGGTGCGGTAATCAAAGGCGGGCAGCCGCAGATCGACGACAGCCCGGCCGCGCAACGGCTTAGTACCTGACAGCAGGTCAGTCATGACACTCAGCGCCGACCCGCACAGGATGATCCGCCCGCCCGGCCCTCCGCCCAGTCGTGAACGGTCATAGATGAGTTGCAGGAGACCGGTGATCTGCGGTGAATGCTCAAGCAGATAAGGCAGTTCATCGATGACGAGAAGCGGTGCGCCGGGCGCCTGGTTGACGACATCCAGCGCCGTGGTCAGCGCCTGCTCCCAATCCGAGAGCCGCAAGGAGTCAACAGGGACCCTGGCGTACGCGGCGATGGTGGCCACGAACCGGAGCAAGGCGAGCACCGGCCCTTCTTCCTGAACGGCGGTCAGGTACATGCCGCCAACGTTCTCGACCAGCGCATCAAGGAGAAACGACTTTCCGTTCCTCCGGCGTCCTGACACGATCGCGATCTGCAGATCGGTCCCCTGGCCGGTCGCGAAGTCGTGAAGCAGCGCCCATTCGGCCTCACGGTCGACTAGTCGTTCGGGTTTCACCTGCTCCCCCCGCCTTAGGGTTGTTGTTCAGGTAAAACTATACAGATTCCGTGTAGGTGGATCTATACGGAGGCGGTTAGTTGGGTTCGGCTACGAGGACGGGACCAGCGTCCAGTTAGTGCCCTCTGGAGAGTCCTTCAGCTCGATGCCGGCGGCGGCGAGAGCGGACCTGATCTCGTCGGCGGCGGTGTAGGAGCCGTTCTTGCGCAGCAGTGCGCGCAGCCTGATCAGCGGCTCGATGGCCGGGACGAGCCGCTCGGCCGGGTCGGCAAGGCCGCGGTCCGCGCTCTTGCCCAGCCTGGCCACCAGGCCGCGCAGCACGGCCCTGGCACGGTCGGAGTTCTCGTTCTCGTCGGTGTCCGACGCCCACGCTTCGATCGCGGATTCCAGGTCAAGGATCGCCGCCACCATCGCCGGGCTGCTGCGGTCCCGTACGGCGGCCTCGAACTCGGCCTCCGCTTGCCTGGTTAGCGCAGGGAGTTCGCTGGCTCCCCTGGCAGGCGCCGCAGGCGGCGCCGGCACTGCCTCGCGCACGTCGCCTTGCGGAAAGAAGGGACCGTTCGCCACCAGGTCGCGCAGGCCGGCCAGCGTGATCGCGGAGTCCGGCCGCAGGATCGTGCTGACTCCGGCCTTGCGAACGGTCGCCGTTCCCTTGCCGAGCACCTCGGCTAGCTCCGTCTCCAGGTCGAGCACGAGCGCGGTGTGCTCGTCGACGCCAAGCACCGCCGCATCGGCGGGCAGTTCGCGCTCGAGCAGTTCGAGGCGGCGTTCGCCGAGGTAGCAGAACCTGGTGTCGTGGGTGCCGCCTTCCGCGTTGTCGTAGTGAGGTATGACCGCGACCTTCAGGCCGAGCACGCCGAGCAGGTCGAGGCCCTCAAGCCAGTACGGGTCCTCGCCGGCCTTGTAGATCTCGTACACGGGCACGGCGAGGATGCCCATCGCGGCGGCCGCGGCCGAGGCGATGATCGTCACGCCGGTACCGGCGGCGATCCTGGCGCGGAAGGCGTCGGGCACCTGCGTGTCGCGCCACTGGCGAAGCGCGTAGGAGGGGCTGCCAGGGCCGGCGAAAACCCAGTCTGAACCGAGAATCGCGGCCGCGTCGGAGGTGGCCCGGCCGCCGGCTCGGGCGATGACGCCGACCTCGAGACCAACGCTGCGGGCGAAGTAGGCCTGGGAACGGGCGGAGATGTCGGCCGCGTTCTCCTGGAAGGCGTAAGGGGTGTCGAGAAGGATGGCCGTGTGCGGCCCCTGGCCGAGCCGCTCAGCGAGTGCCTTGTGAATAGTGACCATCGTGGGGCTGGTCTCGCCTGAACCCATGATGGCGAGCACGCGGGCCTGCGTCCGATTGCCCATCCCGCCAGCCTCCTGTCTTGCTGATCTGGTAGATCATGGCGCTATGGTACGGATCATCGACGTGACAGAACGACGGCGGCGGCTGGCGGTGCGGCACGGGCTCGCCAGGACGGCAGCGAGCGGCGAGCCGGCCGACGTCGCCGGCCGCGTAGTGGCGTTGCACGCCACCGACCCGGCGACGGTGTTCCTTTCCCTGCGGGCAAGGACAGCGGGGCTGGCAAGTCCCGCCGCCATCGAGGACGCGCTGTACGAGCGGCGGGACCTGGTGCGGATGCTCGCGATGCGGCGCACGGTGTTCGCCGTGCCAGCCTGGCACATGCCGGTGATCCAGGCATCGACCGCGGAACGGGTCGCCAGGGACCAGCGCGCAAGGCTCGTTATGCATTTGCGCCAGTACGGCGGCATCGACGATCCCGAGCCGTTCCTCGCGGAAGTCGAGAAGTCGGTGCTGGCGATCTTCGCCGGGCGGCGCGAGCCGATGTCCGCCGCTGAGCTGTCAGCCGCGGAGCCGCGGCTGAAGACGACGCTGCGCATGGCCGAAGGCAAGGCTTACGAGGCGACGGTCAGCATCACCAGCCGGGTGCTGCTGGTGCTTGCCGCTCATGGTCACATCGTCAGAGGCCGGCCGCTCGGGAGCTGGCTGTCCCAGCAGTACCGCTGGTCACTTACGGAAGACTGGCTGCCGTCCCTGGCACCTTACGAGGGGACAGAGCGGGAGGCTAAGGCCGAGCTGGCGGGACTATGGCTGCGGACGTTCGGTCCGGCGCCTGCCTCAGACTTGACGTGGTGGACGAGCTGGACGAAGACCGAGGTGAAACGGGCGCTCGCTGACGCGGGGGCGGTTGAGGTGACGCTGGATGAAGGGTCAGGCATGGTGCTCGCCGACGATGCCGGCCCGACAGCTGATCCCGGGCCGTGGATCGCGTTCTTGCCTGCGCTTGATCCCACGGTGATGGGGTGGGCCGGGCGTGACTGGTTTCTCGGCGGGCACGGGAAGGCGCTGTTCGACACCAACGGGAATGCCGGACCGACGATCTGGATCGACGGCCGGGTCGTCGGCGGCTGGGCGCAGCGCAAGAGCGGCGAAATCGCGGTAAAGCTGCTCGAGGACGCAGGAAGTGAAGGCGTGGCGCGCGTCGAAGCTGAGGCTGAGGCGGTTGGACGGTGGCTCGGAGACGTCAGGTTCACGCCTCGTTTCCGCACACCGGTCGAACGTGAGCTGTCGGCCTGACCCGCGATTACCCGGCGCTTAGCTTTCTCTTGAGCTCATCGCGGCGGGCTTCGAGGTCTTCGGCCTGGCCGTCTAGCTCATCGGCCTGCTGGATCAGGGCGCCCCTGTCCTCTGGGTCGTCTTCGTCGCCCACGCCCGCCCGGACGCTGGCGGCGGTCTTGCGCAGGGATTCCAGGTCACGTTCGACCTCGCCGAGCTGTGCCCGCAGTTCACCAGCGGACTGATCCTGAGTCATGCGAGTGTCCCTCCCATTCAAGAACGCTGGCCGGCCAGCGCACGCGCGGTGAGCACCCGCGCCAGGTGCCTGCGGTACTCGGGATCGGCGTGAATGTCGGTCGCCGGGCTCGTGCCTTCCGCGGCGAGCGCGGCGGCCTGCTCGGGACTGTTGCCCGCGGCCAGTGACTGCTCGGCGGCGGTTGCCCTGAGCGGGGTAGGTCCCATGTTGGCCAGGGCGATCCGGCCGGCCGTCGCTGCCACGCCCACGATAGCCCAGTCGTTCGCGCGCCTGACGAATTTCTGGTAGCCCCACGGCTCGGAAGGACGGCGCGGTACCCGGATCGCGGTGAGCAGTTCGCCATCCGCGATCGCGGTCTCGAAGTACCCGGTAAAGAACTCGTCCGCCGAAATCGTACGGGTGCCGGCCTGGCCGGTCAGCTCGAGCCTGGCGCCAAGCGCGGTGATCGCCATCGGCAGGTCGGCGGCCGGGTCAGCATGGGCGATCGAGCCGCCGATCGTGCCTCGGTGCCTGATCTGCGGGTCGCCGACGAGCGAGGCAGCGTGCGCGAGCAGCGGCGCTTCGGCCCTGATCAGCTCGGAAGACGCGACATCAGCGTGCCTGGTCGTCGCGCCGACGACCAGTTCGTCTCCGTCAGCGGCGATGCCGCGGAGACCGGCGACCCGCGTGATGTCGATCAGCACTTCAGGTGCCGCGAGCCGCAGCTTCATCATCGGCAGCAGGGAGTGACCGCCGGCGAGAACCTTGGCGTCATCGCCGTGCTCGGCGAGCAGGTCAAGCGCCTGCGCGACCGACGACGCGGCCACGTAATCAAACTGAGCCGGGATCATTCGCCTTACTCCTCCGCGGCGGCCGCGAGAACGGCACGGACGATGTTGTGGTAGCCGGTGCAGCGGCACAGGTTGCCTTCGAGTCCCTGGCGTACTTCCTCTTCTGTCGGGTTCGGGTTCTCCGCCAGGAGGCTTACCGTGGCCATCACCATGCCCGGTGTGCAGAACCCGCATTGCAGGCCGTGCTCGGCGCGGAAGGCCGCCTGCACGGGGTGCAGTTCGCCGTTCGCAGCCAGGCCCTCGGCCGTGGTAATGCCGGCACCGGCGGCTTGCGCGGCCAGCACCGTGCACGACTTCACCGACTCGCCGTTCAGCAGTACCGTGCAGGCGCCGCAGGATGTCGTATCACAGCCGACGTTGGCCGCCTTCAGGCCGCAGATGTCGCGCACGTAGTGCACGAGCAGCAGCCTGGGTTCGATCTCGTCGGACCTCGCCTCGCCGTTGACGGTGAGTTCGACTCGCATTTACGCACGCTCCGATCGCGCTTGCTCGATTGCCCGCCAGATCCGCATGGGTGTCGTCGGCATGTCGACGTGCCGCACTCCGAGGTGAGCGAGCGCGTCCACGACGGCGTTCTGCACCGCCGGCGTCGCGCCGATGGTGCCGGCCTCGCCGATGCCCTTGGCGCCGAGCGGATTGTAGCTAGTCGGCGTCTCCATAGTGGCGAGGTCAAAGCTCGGCAACTCGGTCGCCGACACGATCGGGTAGTCGGCGAAGCTCGCCGTCAGCGGGTTGCCTTCGGTGTCGTAGACGACTTCCTCGAGCAGCGCCTGGGCCGCCCCCTGCGCGATGCCGCCGTGCCGCTGGCCCTCGGCAAGCAGTGGGTTGAGCACGATTCCCGCATCGTCGACCGTGACGACCGCGCGCAGCACCGCCTTGCCCGTCTCCGTATCGACTTCGACCGCGGCGACATGCGTGCCGAAGGGGAATGTCGCACCAGGCGCCGTGAACACCGTGTGCACGAGCAGTCGCTCCTCGACAGCCAGGCTGACCAGCGGCACCGCCGCCTCGGGGTCGCCCTTGACCTCGAAGGCGCTCTTGGCCACGTTGTACGTCAGGTCATCGGGGCTGGCCTCGAGTTCGGCGGCCGCGCGCTCGCGCGCGACGTCGAGCAGTTCGCGGGAGGCCTGCTGGACGGCGGCTCCGCCCTGCTGCAGGCTGCGCGAGCCGCCGGTGCCGCCGCCGGCCGGGATCAGGTCGGTGTCGCCCCACTTGAGCGTGATCTTGTCGACCGGGATGCCGAGTTCGTCGCTGGCGATCATCGCCCAGGCCGTTGAATGACCCTGTCCGTGCGGAGAAGTTCCCGTGAGGATCGTTGCCGTGCCGTCGGGGTGCACTTCGACGGTCGCGTTCTCAGATGGCGGGCCTGACTCGTCGCCACCGCCGGTGATCTCCACGTAAGAGGCCAGGCCGATACCGAGTTGCACGGTGTCCTTGTTCGCGCGCCGCCTTGCCTGCTCGTCCCTCAGCTTGTCGTATCCGGCCGCTTCCAGCGCCAGGTCCAGCGCCTTGACGTACTCACCGCTGTCGTACTTGGCGCCGAACGCGGTGGTGTGCGGCTCGGTGAACGGCGGGAGCAGGTTGCGCCGGCGTACCTCACCAGGGTCCATCCCGATCTCAGCCGCGAACAAGTCGAAGGCGCGCTCGAGCGCGGCCGTGGCTTCCGGTCTCCCCGCGCCGCGGTAGGCGCCGACCGGGGTCGTGTTGGTGACGATGGTGCGGGCGATGGCCTCGGCGTTGGGTATGCCGTAAGGGCCGGTCGCCATCATGATCGTCAGGAACGGCAGGATCGCGCCCAGTCTCGGGTAGGCGCCGGCGTCCTGGAGAATCTCGATCCGGTAGGCCCGGACGTCGCCGTCCCTGCTGCCGCCGATCGTGATGTCGTGGCGTTGGGCGCGGCCGTGCGTCATCGCTACCAGGTTCTCGAACCTGGTTTCCGTCCACCTGACCGGTCGTCCTAGCTGCCTGGCTGCCCAGGCGACGACCGCGTGCTCGGGGTCGGCACCGAACTTGGCACCGAACGCGCCGCCAACGTCAGGGGTGATCACGCGGACCGCCGATGCCTCGATGCCGAGCATCTTCGCCATCGAGTCCCGCGTGCCCTGTGCGCCCTGGTTAGGTATCCAGGCCGTAAGGCGGCCGTCCTCGCCCCACGCCGCTGCCGCCGCCCGGCTTTCCATCGGTGCAGGCGCCACGCGCTGGTTGATGATCGTCTGCCTGACGACGACGTCGCAGTCGTCGAACAGGCCGCCCTTCAGGTCATCGCGGCTGCCGAAGTTCGCCGCGACGTTGGTTCCCGCGTCCTCGAAGATCAGGGTCGCATCGGCAAGCGCGTCATCGAAGTCCACGACAGCAGGAAGCGGGTCGTAGTCCACGTCGACCAGTTCGATCGCGTCCTCGCCCTGGTACTGCTCTTGCGTCACGACCGCGGCAACCGGGTCCCCGACGAACCTGACCTTGTCCCTGGCCAGCAGCGGTCTGCCCATCGCCGCATTGATGAGGAACCCGGCCATGGGGGGAGCGACGCTTGCCAGTTCCGCCAGGTCATCGCCGGTATAGACGGCAACCACCCCGGGTGCGTCCCTGGCCGCGCTGACGTCAATGCTCGCGATCCTGGCGTGCGCGACAGGCGAGCGGACGAAGAACAGGTGACAGGCGCCGGTGAGCTGGTCGTCGGTCACGTCCTCTGTGTAGACGCCGCCGGTCGTCAGGAACTTCGGATCCTCGGTCCGCAGCACCCTGGTCCCAAGAATGCTCATCGGCGGCTTTCCTCCTGTTCGCAGTTGGCGCCCTGGCCCCTGCCGGTGCTCCGGGCATCGCAGAGCGACTCTACAGACTGCGATCGTAACTGCCGACCTGGGATTCCCTTGCGCCCGCTGCGCGTCTGCCGTATTGCGCCATGTTAGGGACAGTCTGGGAATGATGTGAGGCTTCGAGGAGTTTGCCGTAAGGACCAAAATTCGCTTGGGTGCTTCCGGGTGCCCAGGTAAAATCATGCCCCCTGGGCGCCCGATCAGAAAAGGAACGTTGTCATGTTCACGCGCGCGCTGACGCGCCGCTTCCCCGTGCTCGCCAGCAGGAACTTCAGGCTGCTGCTCGCCGACCGTTTGCTGGCACCGCTGGCGTTCTCGTTCTCGCTGGTGGGCGTCTCGTTCGCCGTGCTCGGCGCGACGACGTCGGCGGCCCATCCAGGAGGGTCCACGACCGACCTGTCCTACGTCCTCGCCGCCCAGGTCGCGCCCTCCCTGGTTTTCTTGCTGATCGGAGGTGTGATCGCGGACCGGGTGGCACCGCAGTTGGTCATCGTGGCCGCGAACGCCATGATCGCGATCGGGGAGGGCACGTTCGGCGTTCTCGTGCTGACCGGGCGGCCTGGCCTGCCCGCGATGATCGGGCTTGAACTGCTGACCGGTACAGGCATGGCGCTGTTCTATCCCGCGTCGACCGCCCTGCTGCCCAGGCTGGTGCCGAAGGAGCAACTCCAGGAGGCAAGCGCGGTCAGCCGCCTGGTGATGAACGTGGCGATGATGTCGGGCGCGGCGCTCGCCGGCGAGTGCGTGGCGCTGTTCGGCGCCGGCTGGGCACTTGCCGTCTGCGGTCTCGGCACGTTCGCCGCCGTTCCGCTGATGCTGGCGATCAGGCTCGCGCCAGCGGAGATTTCGGCTGATAGCGAACCCAGCCTGTTCCGCGAGCTCAGGGAAGGCTGGTCGGAGTTCTGGTCGCATTCCTGGCTCTGGGTGACGGTGTTCCAGTTCACGGTCGTGCTCGCTGCCTGGTACGCCGGATTCCAGGTGCTCGGGCCGGCCGTGGCGAAGGTCCACCTCGGCGGGCCTTCCGCCTGGGGGCTCATCTCCGCGTTCGAGGCGACCGGCCTGATCGTTGGCGGCCTGGTCTCGCTGCGGTGGACGCCGAGGCGGCCGATCTTGTTCGTCGTGGCGAGCGGCGCGGTGATCGCGCTTTCCTCGCTGGCTCTGGCGATGCTGCTGCCGCTGCCCGCGATCTGCGTGACCGCGTTCGGGGTGGGGGTCGCCGTGGAGATGATGTCGGTGATCTGGACGGTCACTATGGCCACGCGGATCCCGGCCGACATGCTCGCGCGGGTGTCCGCCTACGACGCGCTCGGCAGCTCGATGGGAATGCCTGCCGGGGCGCTCGTCGCCGGCCCGATCGCCGCGGTGATCGGGGTGTCAGCGACGCAGTACGGCGCCGCCGCGATCACGCTGCTCGCCTCGGCGCTCGCGCTGATACCGCGCGACATCAGGCAGGCGCGGTCCGGGCTGGCCGGGGTCAAGATGCCCGCAGAGGAGGCCCCGGCCGACCGCGAGCTGGCACCGGCCGAGGCCTAGCGGCTCAGGCCGCGAGCGCGGTGTCGCCGATGAAGGCGTTCCACAGCGCGGCATACGTGCCGCCCGCCGCGACAAGCTCCTCGTGAGTGCCCACTTCCGCGACCTTTCCGCCATCAAGCACCACGATGCGGTCCGCACGGGCGGCGGTCGTCAGCCGGTGCGCGACCAGCAACGTCGTACGCTTCGCCGCGAGCTGCTCCGTAGCCCTGATGACTTCGGCCTCGGCGGCGAGGTCGAGCGCGGCGGTCGCCTCGTCGAGCAGGAGGATCGCCGGGTCAACCAGGTAGGCGCGAGCCAGCGCGATGAGCTGACGCTGGCCGGCTGACAGGTTGCGGCCACGCTCGGCGACCTGATGGCAGAAGCCGCCTGGCAGCCTGGCGATCATCTCGATCGCGCCGACGCCGCGGGCCGCGGCCTCCACCTCGGCATCCGAGGCCTCTGGGCGGCCGTAGGCGATCGCGTCCCGCAGCGTGCCGGCGAACAGGTAAGGCTCCTGCGGGACCACGCCGAGTTGCCTTCGGTAGCTGGCCAGCGCGTAGTCCCTGATGTCGATGCCGTCGACCAGTATCCGGCCGCCGGTCACGTCGTAGAACCTGGCCACGAGCTTGACCAGCGTGGACTTGCCTGCTCCTGTCTGCCCGACGAAGGCGACGGTCTCGCCTGGCGCGATCTTCAGGCTGACGCCGCCGATCGCCTCGGCGGTGGCCTGGGCGTACTTGAAGTGGACGTCGTCAAGTTCGACCGCGCCCCTGAGCTTGCCCGCCTTGACCGGGTGCTCGGCTTCCGGCGTGGTCGTCTTGGTCCGCATCAGGCCGGAGATCCGGTCGAGGCCGACGCTGGCCTGCTGGTAACCGTCGAAGACCTGCGACATCTGCTGAACTGGCGAGAACAGCATGTCGATGTAGAGCAGGTAAGCGATCAGGCTGCCTGCGCTGAGCAGGCCGTCGTGCACCTGGGCAGCGGCGACGAACAGCACGAGCGCGCCAGCGACCGTGGACAGGGCCTGGACGAACGGGAAGTACACCGCGATGTACCGCTGAGCACGCAGGCGCGACCGCATGTAGGCGTTTGACAGCCCGGCGAACTTGCTCTGATTGACCTTCTCACGCCGGTAGGCCTGGGCTACCCGCAGGCCGGCCACGTTCTCCTGCAGGTCAGCGTTGACCACGCTGACCTTCTCCCGCGCGTCGGCGTAGGCGCTCTTCGACTTCATGCGGAACCAGACCGTCGCCGCGATCAGGATCGGCAGGACGCTGAACAGCGTCAGCCCGAGCTTGACGTTGATCAGGAGCAAGGCGATGAGCACGCCGACGAACGTGAGCAGCGAGTTGACCATCGTGATCAGCCCGGTCTGCAAGAACGTGGACATCGCGTCCACGTCGGTCGTCATCCTCGTCATGATCCGGCCGGACATCTCGCGCTCGTAGAAGTCGAGTCCGAGCCGCTGTAGCTGGGCAAAGATCTTAACCCGCAGCGTGTAGAGCAGGCGCTCGCCGTTCTTGCCGACGACCACGGTCTGCACCGCGTTCACGACCCAGTCAGCGAGCACGATCGCGAACGCCGCCGCCGACACGATGATGATGACATGGAACGCCTTGACCTCGATGCCGTGGTCGATGCCGCCCCGCATCAGCCAGGGAAGGGCCACGCTTGCGATCGCGTCGAGCCCGTCGAGAACCAGGCCGGCGACCAGCGCGATCAAGAACGGCTTGAGCAGCCGCGCCAGGTTGAACCTGGGATCGGGTGCCTTGGCGAATGCCTCGTCGACTTCCGGCTCGTCCTTGCTCGGCGGAAGCGCCGCTACCTTAGCCAGCAGTTCTGGCGTCGGCGGCAGGTCGGCGAGCATGCTGCCGTTCACGCTGGCCTGCCTGAGATTCACCCGGAAGGACGTCGGCCCGGCTGCCCTGTCAAGCGCGGACGAGTCCCCTGACCCGGCGCGGTAGTCGGCGGGCCAGAGGGACGGGGTGATTCCCTGCTGGCCGCCCGCCTTCCCCGTTGCCAGGCGGTCGCTCTTTTCGTAGTAAGCCAGTTCGCCCGCGTCGACGCCCTCGGCGTCCTCGCCAGGCCCGGAAAGCAGCAGCCGGTAAAGGGGGCAGCGCTCGGCGAGTTCCTCGTGCGTGCCGAGGTCGACGAGGCGGCCGGCATCGAGGACGGCGATCTTATCCGCGAGCTGCAACGTGGACCGCCGGTGGGCAATCAGGAGCGTGGTACGGCCCGCCATCACCCGCCGCAGCGTCTCGTGGATCTGCGCTTCGACCCGTGCGTCGATCGCGGAGGTCGCGTCGTCGAGCACCAGGATCGCTGGATCGGTGATCAGCGCCCGTGCGAGCGCGACCCGCTGCCGCTGGCCGCCTGACAAGGTCAGGCCCTGCTCGCCGATCACGGTGTCGTAGCCGTCGGGCAGGTCCCTGATGAACTCGTCCGCCTCGGCAGCCCGCGCCGCCGCGACGATCTGCTCATCGGTCGCTTCGGGCCGCCCGTAGGCGATATTGGCCCGCACGGAATCGGAGAACAGGAAGCTCTCCTCCATCACCAGGCCGATCGACGAGCGCAGCGAGTCCATCGTGAGATCGCGGACATCGTGCCCGCCGATCCTTACCGCGCCCTTGTTCACGTCGTAGAACCTGGGCAGAAGCAGCGAGATCGTGGACTTGCCCGACCCGGAGGTGCCGATGACCGCGACGGTCTCGCCAGGCGAGACCTTGAGCGACAGCCCGCGCAGCACCGGCTCGGACTTCAGGTAGCCGAAGGTCACGTCGTCGAGTTCGACGTCGCGGGCGTCGGCCGGCAGCGCGACAGCGCCTGGCTTCTCTGTGATCACCGGCGTGGAGTCGATGACCTCGAAGACCCTGATCACGCTGGCGCGGGCTTCCTGCCCGATCGTGATCAGCCCCGTCAGTGCCCGCACCGGGCCGACAAGCTGCGCGATGTAGGAGGAGAACGCGAAGAACGTACCCAGGTTGATCTCGCCGTGAATGGCCAGCCAGCCGCCGAACGCCAGCACACCGACCTGTCCGAGCGCTGGCACGGCCTGCAGAGTCGGGTTGAATCGCGCGGTCAGCCTGATCGTGCGCACGCGCATCGCGTACAGGACGCGGCTGGCGCCCTCGAGGCGGTTGACCTCCTGCTCTTCCTGGCCGAAGCCCTTGACCACGCGGACGCCCGTCACGGCACCGTCGACCACGGCGGCGACGTTGGCCGCCTCCTGCTGCGCCGCCCAACTCGAAGGGAACAGCTTGTTCCGCGAGGCGATCGAGATGAAGAACAAGGCGGGCCCGACCGCGAGGGCAACGATGGTCAGCAGCGGCGAAAGGAAAGCCATGACCGCGAGCGACAAAAAGAACAGCAGCACATTGCCGAGCAGCATCGGGGTCATTCCGAGCAGGCCCTGGACCATGTTCACGTCGGAAATGGACCGGCTCACTACCTGGCCGGTGTGGAGCTGGTCCTGGCGGGCGCCGTCGAGGCGGGACAGCGACGCGAACATCTCTGTCCGCATCTCGTGCTGTACGTCGAGCGAGATCCGGCTGCCGATGTAACGGCGGGTAAACACGCCGGCGAAACTCAGGGCGGCCGCGATGAGCAGGGCCGTCGCGCCGATCCAGATCGGCTGGTGCCTGGTCAGGATCGCGTTGTTCACGATGTCCCGCTGGATCAGCGGAATGATCACCGCGATCAGCGTGGCGAGCAGTGATCCGCCGAGAGAGATAATGACGGCACGCGGGTGCCGCCAGCAGTATCCGATGAGCCGTCGCAGCCAGCGCTGGTGCGGATCGGCCGCCTTCTTCATTCGTCTCCTTCTAATTCCGGCCCGCCTTCGCGGCCCGCCTGGCCAGCCACATCTCTTCCATCGCCTGCTCGAGCGCGGCGAAATCTCCGAGCAGCCGCTCGGGGTCGCCCGCTCGTTCCAGCAGTTCGCCGAGCCAGCCGGCGTAAGCTTCGTCAGCCTTGTGCACCGCCGCATCCCCGGCTTCGGTCAGGCGCAGCCGCACGGCCCGCCGGTCGGCGGCCTCGGTTTCCCTGGTTAGCAGCCCGGCCGCGACCAGTCCGTCGGCGGTGCTTGTCAGGGTCGGCTTGGCGATCGCGAGCTTCTCGGCCAGCCGGGCCGAGCGCTCACCACCCGCGCCGACCAGTTTCAGCACCCGGTACTGCTGCGGCGTTAGTCCGGAGCCGACCCGCTCCATGGCACGGAACAACCTGACGATGGTCAGCGCGGCATCATCGACTTGCCTTGTTTGTCCAGACATCGTGCAGCCCCTGCCTAATGGCATTGTTCGCCACCCTAACAACTTCCGAGGCTAACAAATTCCCTAGCCAGGGGCGGGCCGGGCGAGCAGCATCGTTGGCCTTGCGTTGCTGCTGGCGGGGCGGATCCGACAACAACGGTGGCTACCTGCTGCTGTCCGGGTGACATCGCCGGGACATGGTTGCGGTAGCCGGGGCCTGGCGTACAGCATCGCTGACTACTTGATGCTGCTGGCCGGGCCGCGTGGCCCGGCGGAAGGGCTGAGCGGATGCCCGCGACGCTACTTGATCGTGGGCTCGATCTTGGTGACGGGAGCGGCCTGGCAGACGCTGGCTGGCGAATTGCCCGTCATCTTGCATATCGCGGCGGTGAGGTAGTTCGCGGCGCCGATGACGTTCTGCGTGACCTGGCTGTTCGGGTTGCTTAGCTGGCTGGCGATCTGCGACCAGGACAGGCCCTTGAGCACCGCCGGGTCGTAGAGCGGGCCGGTGAGGATGACC
>DATJLT010000107.1:0-2393 GCA_035509195.1 Streptosporangiaceae bacterium
TACGACACCCGCGGCATGTGGAGTTAAATCGGCGGCGACCGTCCGGTACACGGCGGCGGCGCGGCTGGTGACGCCGAGCTTGCGGTAGATGTGCTCGAGGTGCTTGGCAACCGTGCGGGGGCTCACATCACAAGTTCGGGCGATCGCCTGATTCGTGCGGCCGCGCGCCGCAAGCTCGAGGACCTGTACCTCGCGCTCCGTCAGGTCGTCCAGGCCGTCGGAACCCGCGGCCCCCATCAGGGCGGCCTTCGCACGGTGCCGGTCGCGCACCCGTCTCAGTGCGTTGCCGAGCGGTGCGCTGATCGCCGTCAGCAACGCGCGGTCGTCCTCGGAGAAGTCCGTGCCAGCCCGGTTCAGGGCGATCGCGGTGAGGCTGCCATCCGCCGTGTCGGACAGGTTGAACGCCATCTGGTACTCGACCGGAATATGCCGAAAGAACTCTGAATAGAGGCCAAGTCGGTGGAATTGTTCTTGGCTGAGGAAATCACTAATCTTGGCTGGCTCGCCTGAGCCGCTCTCCCGGTAGTGTATGAGCAGTGGGTGCTCGTGCAGGTGAGCCTCGAACGCCGACATGCTAACTGTATCGATGCATCCGCCTGGATAATCTAGATAATATCCGCTCTGGCTCGGGATAGCTGGTATCTCATTGTATGTGACAATATCGCATCCAACCAGGTCAGCCATGCCTGGCAGCGCTATCTCGGGCAGTTTGCCGGGTTCGTCGAGATCTGCCAGGCAATCGACGAGTTGCATGGCCTGTCGCAGCTTTTCGAGCGAGACGTACATTCGCGCCATCCCCCCGGGGCGTAGAAGAAGTCGCTCGGTGCGCAATATGCGTATAGACACTTCCTCAACAAGCCGGTTTAGTCAAGGCAGGGGCTGGTCTGCTAAATGCGGACCTTTAAAGGGGGGCTCAGCGAGGGCCGTGGACGGAACCGTGAGCTGAGTTGGCCGGACGGCTAACTTGCCAACGACCGCGATCTCGTCCACGGCCTCGCTGGTGTCACGACTTCTACCGCGCCCGCCGGGAACTCCCGCGGTGAGAGGCCGACTCCGATCCGTTCAACTGTGCCGGGACCGGAAGCATCGATTTGTCCGTCGTGTAGGTTCCGCCATAACCGTAGCCGTACCCATAGCCGTAACCGCCGCCCTGCCGCGTGGTCTCGTTCAGGACAAGACCGACCACGCGGGCGTTCACCTGGGATAGCTTCTCCGCGGCACGCTGCAGGTCGCTCCGGCTGGTCTGGCCGGCGGCCACGATCAGCAGCGTCGCGTCGGCATCCTTGGCCAGCACGACGGAGTCGGTGACTGGCAGCACCGGAGGACTGTCGATTAGCACGAGGTCGAAGAGCTCGCGCAGGGCCGCGAACACTTCCTGGATCCGCCTGCCGTTCAGCAGCTCGGCCGGGTTGGGCGGCAGTTCCCCGCTGCCCAGCAGCCACAGGTTGTCGTCCCCTGGCACGGCCTGAACCAGTTCCTCGACCGGCTGCTCACCCAGGATCGCTGTGGTCAGGCCCGCCTTCTCGTCGATGCCAAAGAACTGCCCGAGCCTGGGCTTGCGCAGGTCGCAGGAGACCAGCACCACCCGCTGGCCAGCCTGGGCGAACATCGCGCCCAGGTTCGACAGCGTCGAGGTCTTGCCTTCGGCGGCGGCCGGGCTGGTGACCAGGATCGTATGCAGGTCCCGCTCCTGCCGGGCGAACTGCAGCGAGGTGCGCAGCGACCGGTAGGCCTCGGCGGCCGGCGACATCGGCCGTGCCAGCGACACCACGAGCGGCTTGTCGCGCTTCTTCCACGAGTTGACCATCGGCACCGCGGCCAGCACGGTCGCCCCCCCGAACTCCTCGGCGACCTCCTTGGTCGCCACGGCGTCGTCCAGGCTCTCCCGGATGAAGGCTCCCGCCAGGCCCAGGATGAGCCCGGCCACCAGGCCCAGAGCCCCGTCCTCGGTTGGCTTGGGCGAACTCGGCGCCGTCGGCGGCTGCGCGGGCGTGACCAGCACCAGACCGCTCGTCTCCCCGGCGCTGTTGACCTGCATCTGAGTGAGCTGCTCGTTGAGCACGGCTTGCTGGTTGATCAGCGCAGACTGCTCGGAAGCGGTGTTGGAGGTCGCACGCAGCTGCTTGATCTGCTTGGTGATCGACTTGATCTGGCTCCGCAGGTGCGTCTCAGCCTGCGTCAGGTTATTGATCGCCACAGCCTGCTGGTAGTTGACGAACGCGTTGGCATAGGCGTTGGCGACGGTCGCGGACCTGGCCGGGGTCGCGGCGACGGCGGTGATCGAGATCACGTTGGTCTGGGCGACCTCGGCCGCGCTGACCGAGGGCGCGCTGCCCAGCTGGCGCCGGACCGCGTTGACGACGGGGGCGCTGGTCACCAGCTCCATCATGGTC
>DATJLT010000108.1:0-9422 GCA_035509195.1 Streptosporangiaceae bacterium
GCGTCAGGACAGCTCGGCGCGGCACTGGCGCGCCGAGGGCTCCGGCTCGTCGCGGCCGTCCCCTATCGGCCTGAGCTGACCTGGCCGCGGGTGTGCGACCTGGTTGGCGAGTTGCACCCGCGGGTGCTCAGCGAGGGTGACCTGTCCAGGCGGATCAAGGATGTGGCGGTCTTCGCGCAGGCCGTGCCCGGCGGCCTGCGGGTACTGACCGACGGCAGGCTGGTCGTGGTGCCGGGCGACCGCCACGACGTGATCATGGCCGCCTGCCTGGCCGCGCTCAACGGCACGCAACTGGCCGCCCTGCTGCTCAGTGCCGGGATCGAGCCCGATCCGCGAGTGCGGGAACTCACCCGCGCCAGTTCATCGACCGGCCTGCCGATCCTTGTCACCGGTCACGACAGCTACCAGACGGCGACCCTGGTCCGTGACCTCGACCCAGGGCTGCCAGCCGACGACACCGAGCGGATCGAAGCCGTCACCAGCATGATCGCCGACGCGCTTGACCGGTCCTGGCTGGACTCGCTTCCTGGCGCCTCGCGGCCACGCCGGGTCAGCCCGGCGGCCTTCCGCTACCGGCTCACCGAACTGGCCCGCGCCTCCGGTGCCTGCCTGGTCCTGCCAGAGGGCACTGAGCCGCGCACGCTGCGCGCCGCCGTCGCCTGCGCCGAGCGCGGCATCGCCCGCAGTATCCTGCTCGGGCCGCCGGACCAGGTCACAGGGCTAGCGCGCAGCCTCGGGCTGCGCCTGCCGGAAAGCATCACCATCACCGATCCCCGCGCCGTTGCCGAGAGTTTCGTCGAGCCGCTTGCCCGGCTCCGGCAGCACAGGGGATGGACCGAGGACGTGGCACGCGAGCACCTCGCGGATCCGGTCACCGTTGGCACCATGATGGTCTGGCAAGGCGAGGCGGACGGCATGGTCTGCGGCGCCGCCCACACCACCGCCGCTACCGTCAGGCCCGCGCTGCAGGTCCTGGGCACGAAACCCGGCTGCCGCCTGGTGTCGTCGGTGTTCTTCATGTGCCTGCCCGACGAGGTAGTCATCTACGCCGACTGCGCGATCAACCCTCAGCCCGACGCCGAGGACCTCGCCGACATCGCGATCCAGAGCGCCGCCTCGGCGCGCGCCTTCGGCATCGACCCCAGAGTCGCGATGATCAGTTTCAGCACCGGCAACTCCGCGGCAGGCAGCGACGTCGACAAGGTCGCCCAGGCCACCAGGATCGCCCGCGCCCGAGAACCTGGCCTGGCCATCGACGGGCCCCTGCAGTACGACGCTGCCGCCATCGCCTCGGTCGGCCAGGCCAAGCGGCCGGGCAGCCCTGTCGCCGGCCGGGCGACCGTGTTCATCTTTCCTGACCTGGACACCGGCAACACCACCTACAAGGCCGTCCAGCGCAGTGCCAACGTCGTCAGCATCGGCCCGATGCTGCAGGGCCTCGCCCGGCCGGTCAACGACCTCAGTCGCGGCGCCCTTGTCGACGACATCATCTACACGATGGCGCTGACCGCCGTCCAGGCGCGCTCCCGGTAACCGCCAGCCCTGCAAGGGCCACCGCCAGGGACCTGGCTAACTCGCCTCGGCGTCGTGATCGTAGGCCGACCAGTCCAGCGTGACGGCGGCCGTCCATGACTGCCGCGGCGAACCTAGTTGCTGGCCGGTGAACGGCTCGTAATACTCGCCGAGATGACCGTCGGCGGCGATCTGGCTGAGTGAGTCGCCACGGATATCATCCGCGCGGGCGGAATCACCGATCAGGCTCAGCGATTGCCACAATAGCCAGTTGATGACCGGCCAGACGGGGCCGCGCCAGTAGTTGTCAGGCTCGAACGCCGGCTCGGCGGGTGACGTGCTCGGCAGCAGGCGCCAGCGCAGCCGCGGGTGGCCGCAGAAGTCCTCAGAGTCCAGTAGCCGAAGCTGGGCGGCGCGCTGGCCGGTGTCCGCGGTCCTGGCGAACAACGGCGCGAAACCCGCGAACGTGCGCAGCCTGACGTCCTGCCCTGAGCGGATGTCGTGGTCCAGGCACAGGCCGGACTTGGCGTCGATGCGGCTGGCCAGCCCCGTGCGGCCGCGGTCGAGCCAGCGGGTCAGCTGCTGCCGGTCGGCTGTGCCGGCCCCGGCGACGTCGGCGAGGTCAAGCAGTGCGGCGTTCGCCGCGACGAAGATGGCGCTGAAGAAGACGTCCTTGATCAGGAACGGGTACTCGCGGTAGATCTGCGCGTCGTCGTACTGGTACTTCCTTAGCTGCTCGACCAGCCAAAGGAAGCGGTCGTAGTCCCACCTGGTTGGCCGCTGCGCGGGGTCTTGAACCTCTCCGGTGTCCACCCGGTGGTACGGGCCCGGCCTGGCTACCGTGATGCGCTCAAGCGCGGCGTCCCAGCGCGGCGAGTTGTCTGTCGCCTCCCATGGGTGATAAGTGGTGACCAGACCAGAAGCCTCAGGATCGCGGCAGGTCGCGAGATAGCGATGCCAGCTCACCACCTGCGGGTAAAGCGCCCGGATCCGCGAGCGGATTTCGGCCTGGCGTCCCTGCGGCGTCAGCCGCCAGATCCGCTGTAGCGCCAGGGCATGCACCGGCGGCTGGCAGATTCCCGTCGTCTTCACGGGGGGCGCAGGCGCTGCCGCCGAGACTGAGGTGTCCCACCACTGCGGCCCTGGAAAGTAAGGATGGCCAGGGCCAGCCCTGAACACCAGATGCGGAACCATGCCGGTCGCCCACTGCGCCGCGAACAGGCTCTCGAGCTCGGTCATGGCCCGTCCGACATCCAAGTGCGCCCAGCCGATCGCGATGAAACCGCTATCCCAGCTCCACTGGTGCGGGTAAAGCACCGGCGACGCCCTGGTCCACCCGCCCGCGTCGTTGCCGCGCAGCACCGCGGCGGCCCGGTCACGCAGCACCGCGCGAGCATCAGCTGTCACGCCCATGGCAGGTCTTCTCCCCACGGGAAATAGAGGATGCAACCGGCACTCGCGGGTTGCTCAAGCGCCACTCCGCTTTTCCGGTTTCCCCAAGGATGGCACGCTTACAGGCTGGTTGCTCTGCGGCATTGCCGGTGACGGCTCGGTTCCGTCCGGTTCTGCCGGTCTGGCCGTACGGGTCTCGCGCATCAGCCGGGCGGCTACCAGGGCAAGGCCGACGATCAGCACGCCGGTAACCGCCAGCGCGCCGGGAACTCCGAGCGACTTGCCGAAGTAGCGAATCAACACGGCGGTGAGGTCGAGGAGCATCGCGATCGCGCCGACGATGAGCAGCGGCGTGTTACGGAGCCTGACGCTGGCTGCCATCGCCGCCGCCGCGGTGGCGAGTGCGATCGCGTACATCCAGCCGAACTGCCCCAGCGACGGTCCGAGCCCGACGACGGCAACTATGACGCCGATGACCAGGCTCACCCGCTGGGGTACGACATACCCTAGCCATCCAAGTACCGCCCAGGTCACGCCCAAGGTCCACAGCGCGGCGCTCAGGGCAAGCGGACGAGCCGGCTCGTGGATCGCAAGAATCAGCCCGATGACGGTGACGACCAGCCCGGCGAAAAAGGCGACGTTCTGGAGTGCGTGGCGCCGTGCCAGCCACAAGGCGGCCGAGTAGGCGGCGACCCCTGCCCCGGAGGCCAGCGTCGTCAGGTCAGCGCCGTGCCAGTGGACCTGATGCACCGCGAAGCCGATGGCCCCAGTTGCCCCGGCTGCGGACACGAACCACGCCACGTCGGCCAGTCGCTGAAACGAGGGTGCCCTGACCGGGCGCGCGAAGATGCCAACCACTAAGAAGAGGGCCGTGGCGTCGGCAAAGACGCCCGCATGTCCCCACCGGCCGAGTTCGTGCCAATGCTGGCCAATGGCCGCCGTCGCGCCGGCCAAAATCAAGATCCCGCCGACGTAGGCCACTGCCTCGATCATCAGCCAGGTACGCCGCGAGGCGTGCGCGCCGACGGCCGCCTCGCTGACCGTGCGAGCGCTCCGCCGCCCGGCCACGTACCAGCAACCGCCGACCGCAAGGATCACGATGAAGAACAATGCGATTAGTAACATGACGAATCCTTCCCGTTAACTAGCTGCTTCCAGCATGGGTACGGGGACAGGACGTCGGCCAGAGCCGAAAGTCACCAGGGCTCAGTTGGCTCGCGGGTAAGTGCTCTAAGGAGCCGATCATCCTGGTCCCGGCGAGCTGACCGCGGCTCCGCAGGAGGACCAGTCCAGCGCAGCGGCCGCAGCCGCGTACGATGGCTTTGGCTCCGGACTTAGGCCGTCGCTACCGCAGTATCAGCGGATGCGCAGCCAGCGTCCGGAGTTTTTTGTCTTCCCCCCTTTTCCCGCAGATGAGCAGGCTTAATGAGCACCAGCTTCACCGGTCAAGCGCAGCCTTCGCTACCACCGGCAACGAACGCGCTGTACGATTCCCGGCGCGGAATCTACTACCAGAAGCCGCTCTTGCGGGGCTGGCTGCACGTGCTGTGGTTCGCGGCCTCACTGGTGTTCGGCTCGCTGCTGCTGGCCGGCTCGCATGGCGCCACCCGGATAACCGCCATCGCCGTCTACGCGGCGAGCGTCAGCGCGCTCTTCGGTACCAGCGCCCTGTATCACCGCGGCACCTGGAGCGCCGCGTGGAGCAGGCGGCTGCAGCGAATGGACCACGCGATGATCTTCTTCCTCATCGCCGGCACCGCTACCCCTGCTTTCCTCATCGCCACCCCCGGCATCTTCGGCTGGGCCTGCCTGATCGTGATGTGGGCACTCACCCTGACCGCTACCGCCGTCCATCTCGCGTGGATGCACGCTCCCGAACTCGTGGTCGGCGCGACCTTCGTGGGGCTTGGCTGGGCAGCCGCGCTTGCGTTGCCGCGGGTGTGGATCGACGCCGGAGTCGCCTCAGGAGCGCTCATGCTCGCCGGCGGCCTGCTCTACATGATCGGAGCGGCCTCTTACCATCGTCGGCGACCCGATCCCTATCCGTCGGTATTCGGTTATCACGAGGTCTTTCACGCCTATGTCTGCGCGGCGGCGACCTGCCAGTTCATCGCCATCGCGCTATTCGTGAGCTGACCTGCGTGGCCATGGTGTGCGTTCACTCTGCCGTCTCTGCCGTCGTCCGCGCCTCACTGGCCGGTTCCTGCTTGGCGTCCGCACCTAGCAGGACGGCGAGGACGTCGCCGATGGCGGGTGCCCGGCTGTCAGGTTCGGGCAGCGGGCGGTGAGCCTGGATCTGGTAGCGGTTGCGTCGGCCGTCTTTGAGCTTGATCACGTATCCGGCCGCGGTCAGGTCAGAGACGATGCCATAGGCGCTCCGCTCGGTGATGCCCAGGGTGGCAGCGATGTCCCGCAGTCGCGCGCCTGGATCCTGGGCGATGCGCAGCAGGACCCGTGCGTGATTGGTGAGGAAGCTCCAGTGCTCCATGGCCCACAAATTTAGCATCTGCATTCTAGAAATGCATTGCTAGTTTCCGTTTTTCCCTGTAGTCTCAGAACAGACGCCGGAAGACAGCAGCCGAAGGCCGCCGCGATCTCCGGTGCGCGAGGAGCCGGTCAGGTCTCACCGACCCGCTCCCTTCAGGAAGAAGCGCCATGACAGAAGCACCGGCACCACTGGGCACGACCAGCACCATGCCGCCCCCCTCAGCCAACGGATCGACCCCGGCCCCGGCCCCGGTCGAACTGGTGCCCTCTCGCAAGCGGATGGGCACCAGGATCAGCGGCGTGCGCGCAACCCTGATCGCAGGTGCCGTCGGCCTCATCGTGGTGATGATCTTCATCATCCAGAACGCGCACGCGGTGAACATCAGCTTCCTGGGCGCCCACTTGCGCCTGTCCCTCGCCGTAGCCCTGCTCCTCGCGGCCATAGCCGGCGCCCTGCTGATGGCCGCCGCCGGAACCGCCCGCATCGCCGAGCTCCGCCATGGCATCAGGCGCGACCGGCGCAGGCCAAAGACTGGCTGAACCAGCCGTTATGCCCTGCTCAGCACGTACCCGCCGACGCAATGCGGCCTCGCGACCGGGCGGCCCGGCCTTGCTAGGGCGGTCCAGCGAGTGCTCACCGAGCCGGACCTTTCCGCGCGGATGAGCAGGTACTCGGCGGACCTCACGCCCCACATGCTGTGGCCGACAGTGGCGCGCTCCTACCGGGAACTCGCCTCGGCCCTCACCGGTCTGCCCGTCTCGGCTGGATAAGGCAGCCGGTACCGGAGTTTCATCGGCGGCTAGGCGGCCGCTCGGAGACAAAGCCGACGATCAGCGCGAGTAGGCGAGCCCTGGAAGTCCACACTCTGAAGTCGTACAACGCCGAGCCCGCCGCGATGACAAGGCACAAGATGGCGCCGCCCGGAATGCCGATCATCAGCTCGCCGACGGCACCTGCGGCGCAGATCAGGGTAATTACCGCCCAGATGATGCCGCATGCGATGCGAACGCCACTCATAGTGGCAATAGTGTCACTCTCGCGGCATCGCCACCAGTCACCGATCCTACCGTCTGGCAGGCGGCTACTGGAAGATCACCATCGCCGGGTCCGCATAGACTGCCGGGTCTCGCTTTCAGGCGAACTTGCGGTGGTAAGCGGCCATGGCCAGGGCGTAGGCCACGATAAGGATGCCAAGGCACCAGGCCAGGGCGATCCAGATGCTGCTGCTGACAGGCTGTCGCGTGAACAGGTCGCGGATCGTGTCGACGATGGAGGTCACCGGCTGGTTGTCGGCGAAGGCGCGCACCGGGCCCGGCATGGTGCCGGTGGGCACGAACGCTGAGCTGATGAACGGCAGGAAAGCGATCGGGTAGGAGAAGGCTCCCGCGCCATCGGGGCTCTTGGCGGCCAGGCCGGCGACGACGGCCAGCCAGGTCAGTGCCAGGGTAAACAAGACGAGGATTCCGGTCACTGCCAGCCAGGCAAGCACTCCCGCCGGCGAGCGGAATCCGATGAGTACCGCGACGAGCACCACGGCCACGATCGAGATCAGGTTCGAGACGACCGAGGTCAGCACCTGCGCCCAGAGCACGCTCGAGCGAGCGATCGGCATGGACTGGAATCGCTCGAAGATCCCGCTCCTGATATCGGTGAAGAGCCGTAGCGCGGCATAGGAGATGCCCATCGCGATCGTGATGAGCAGGATTCCTGGCAGCAGGTAGTTCACGTAATGCGCCGATCCGGTGCGGATCGCGCCGCCAAAGACGTAGACAAACAGCAGCATGAGGGCGATCGGCGTGATCGCGACCGTGATGATGGTGTCCAGGCTGCGCGTGATATGGCGCATGGACCTGCCTACGAGGACGGCGGTATCGGCGAAGAAGTGCGTGGTCATTGCTGTTCCTTAGTAATGGCGAGGAAGATCTCCTCAAGAGTCGGCTGTTTCTCGACGTATTCGACCTTGGCGGGCGGGAAGAGCTGTTTCAGTTCATCGAGGGTGCCGTTCGCGATGATCCGCCCGCCGTGGAGGATCGCGATCCGGTCAGCGAGATGCTCAGCTTCTTCGAGGTACTGCGTGGTGAGCAGCACCGTGGTGCCCTTACTTGCGAGTTCTTTGACGCTGTTCCACACCTCGATGCGGGACTGCGGGTCAAGGCCGCTTGTCGGCTCGTCGAGGAAGATCACCGGAGGATCGCCGATCAGACTCATGGCGATGTCAAGCCGGCGGCGCATGCCTCCCGAGTACGCCGACACTCTTCGCTCCGCCGCGTCGCTGAGCTGGAAGCGGCCGAGCAAGTCATCGGCGATCTGACGGGCGTTCTTCAGGTGGCGCAGCCGGGCGACGAGCATGAGGTTTTCCCTGCCGGTCAGCATTTCGTCAACGGCCGCGAACTGCCCGGTGAGGCTGATGGCCCCCCGCACGCTCGCTGGCTGCGTCGCGACGTCGAAATTCTCGACCGTGGAAGTCCCCCCGTCGGACTTCAGCAGCGTGGACAGGATTCTCACGATCGTGGTCTTGCCCGCGCCGTTGGAACCGAGCAGGGCGAAGATGGTGCCCCTGGCCACGTCGAAGTCCACCCCGCGCAGCACCCGCAGGTCCTTGTACGACTTTTCCAGCCCGTGTACGCGTATCGCCTGGGCCGCCTCTGCTGTCATGTCTATCTGCCTCCTTCGCGGAGCCGTTCGAGTCGTTCGGTGAGGAAGCTCCAGGTCCGCCAGAATTCGTCGAGATACTCGCGTCCCTGAGCGTTGAGCGAGTACACCTTGCGCGGAGGCCCCTTCTCAGAGGTGACCTTCTCGACGTCGACAAAGCGGCGCTGCTCGATCCTGATGAGCAGTGCGTAGATGGTGCCTTCCGCGATGTCGGAGAAACCCTGGTCCCTGAGCCAGGCCGTGATCTCGTAGCCGTACGCCGGACGGCGGGACAAGATCGCGAGAACGATGCCCTCAAGCGTTCCCTTGAGCATCTCCGTCTCCTGCTTGCCCACCGGGAACACCTCTCCAGCTACTCAGTGTTACTGACTACCGGTACATAGTATCACTGAATAGTGAAGGCGCAAACCCGGCAGCGAAGGGGCCAGCGCGGGTACCCTCCGCTCTATCATCGGCACATGAAACGCAACCGCTCCCTGCCGCCGCCCACGGTGATTCCCGTGCTCGTCTACCCCGATGTCCGTGCGGCGGTGGAGTGGCTGAGCGCGGCGTTCGGGTTCACCGAACGGACGAGGATCGGCGAGAGTCACCGCGCTCAGCTAAGCGTCGGTGAAGACGGCGCCATGATCCTCTGTGATGTCAGCGGCGAGAAGCAGTCTCCGCAAGCCGGCATCGCAACGCACGAGATCAAGGTCAGGGTTGCCGACGTCGACGCTCAGTACGAGCGGGCCCGCGCTCACGGCGCCAAGATCCTTGAGCCGCCAACTGAGCAGATTTACGGCGAGCGGGAATGCGCGGTCGAAGACCTGGCCGGTCATCGATGGCAGTTCACCGAGACCATCCGCGACGTCGCACCTGAAGAATACGGCTGCCAGACCGTCACGCCCTGGCCGTAAACACGTAACAGGACGCGACCGCGGTCAAGTGCGATGATCTCGTCCACCTGATCGAGCCCTTCCAGGTCGTGAGTGATCAGCAAGACAGCGCGCCCGGCGAGCGCGCGGAAGATGTCAGCCATCAGCGGACCGCGAGCGTCGGCGTCCAGTTGCGCGGTCGGCTCGTCGAGCACGACTACCTGCGGGTCGGCAAGCAGCGTTCGTGCCAGCGCGATCCGCTGCCGCTGACCGCCGGACACCGCCGCTCCGTTCTCGCCAACCACGGTGCGAGCCCCCGATGGCAGCGACCCGACCCAGGGAGCCAGGCCGACTCGCGAGAGAACGGCGTCAAGTTCGGCGTCACTGGCGCCCGGCGAAGCTACTCGCAGGTTCTCCGCGAGGCTCGCGTGGAACAAGTGCGGGTCCTGCGGGCATCCGCCAATCGCCTTCCGCACATCGTCGGCAAGGAAATCGCCCGCGGCCCGGCCGTTAATAAGAAAGGA
>DATJLT010000109.1:0-15308 GCA_035509195.1 Streptosporangiaceae bacterium
CATGAACTTGTCAGGGAAGCCAGGCATCGTGCAGGCGATGCAGATGCCGCCGACGTTCGGGCAGCCGCCTACGCCGTTGATCCAGCCGCGCTTGGGCACGTTGCACTTCACGACCGGGCCCCAGCAGCCGAGCTTGACCAGGCACTTCGACGAGCCGTATTCCGCCGCGAAGTCGCCCTGCTCGTAGTAGCCTGCCCGATCGCATCCCTCGTGGACGGTGGAACCGAACAGCCAGGTCGGACGCAGTGCCTCGTCAAGCGGGATCATCGGCGCCTGGCCCGCGACCTGGTACAGCAGGTAGAGGATCGTCTCTGAGAGGTTGTCAGGGTGGATGGGGCAGCCAGGCACGCAGACGATCGGCAGGCCTGCCTTGGACCGCCAGTCCCAGCCCAGGTAGTCGGGCACGCCCATGGCCCCTGTCGGGTTACCCGCCATCGCGTGAATGCCGCCGTAGGTGGCGCAGGTGCCGACCGCGAGAATAGCGGTCGCCTTGGGCGCGAGCCTGTCGAGCCACTCGTTGGTCGTCATCGGCTGCCCGGTCGCCGGGTTGTTGCCGAAGCCGCACCAGTAGCCCTCGTCCTTGATCGCCTCGTTGGGTATCGACCCCTCGACGACGAGCACGAAGGGATCAAGCTCGCCCCTGTCGGCTTTGTGCCACCATTCGATGAAGTTGTCAGCCCCGGTTTCAGGGCCGCACTCGAAGTCGATGAGCGGCCAGTGCACCGCGATTTTAGGCAGGCCAGGAAGGGCGCCGAGCGCGATTTCTTCGATGCTCGGCTGGGTCGCGGCGGTCAGCGCGACGGAATCGCCGTCGCAGCCGAGGCCCCCGTTCATCCACAAAATGTGCACCAGAGGGTCGTCTCCGGCCATAGCGAACAACCTCCTCGCTTGGTGTTTGCTCCGCTCCAGTTTGCGGCACGGGAACGGCTAAATGTTATGACGCGATCGGGTTGAACGTATGCACCATTCACTGCGCGGATCAGGAAAGCCGGCGTGAACATTGCGAAGAAGGCCATCGCTGTAGTCCCGCCGCGTTAACCGATGGGCAGAATTCATCCCGTGTACCGCGTGTGTGGCGTTTTGCGGTATTGTGCCGGTAACTGAGATCAAGAAGCACCTCGCCTTTAGTGATGCGCGGGTGCGGCCCATGGTAAACCCGCAGGCACCCAACCACAAGACGGAACCGTCATCTGACCGGACAGAAATGTCCGGCCCGCCGCGAGCGGGAGGCCCGAGGTGTTACGACGCGACGGGCAAATCGGTAATCTGGCGCTACGCGGGCGCGCGATCGGTGGCCCGGTCTTTCCGTTTGAGCGCTGTGCACGTAGCCTTGCACACACCTAGTCCTGCCGGACGAGTGCGATGAGGGAGTGACTGGTGGCTGAGCCCAGTAACGGGCCAGGGGTCGAGCCAATTGAGGTAGCGCCTGTCGTGGTGCTGTCGCAGGTCTTTCCTGCGCGTCCTTCATCGATTCCCGACATCAGGAACTTCGTGCGGCACTGCCTGGCCGAGTCTCCGCTGACTGAAGAGGGCATGAGGGAAGTCGGCGAGACGGTGTTTCGTGCCTTGCTCGACGCGGCAGGCCCGACCGGCTCGATCAACGTCGCGTTCCGCATCTTCCCCGAGCATGTGGAAGTTGACGTGCTGCATTCTGACTCGGCCCTGGTGGGGCCCGGGCAGCCACCGTCCGGTAACGCGACAGCCGGTACCGGCCAGGCGGGTTCGCCTGCCGAAGGCGCGGGCCGCGCCGCCGCGCTCAGCCCGGCCGGCCCGGTTAGCCTTGGCGGACCTGGCGGGCCCGCGACGTTCGCTGAGTGGATGTCCAACGCTCTGCGCACTCAGAACATGACGCAGGAGGCCGCGGCCAGGCAACTCGGCGTGTCCGTGAAGACCATCAGCCGCTGGGTCGGCGGCACCACCGAGCCGAGAATGCGCGATCTGAGGCGAATTCAGGAAGTTTTCGGCTCCCTGCCGCTTGACGTCGGCGGGTGACGTTATGACCGGCCAGGATTACAGAGACTTAACGCGGCATTCGCCACGCGATGTCCCGCTCCGCGCAACTTTGGGACCGGAAACTAGTCAAGGCTGTCTGGTGGGTCCACTAGACGACCGCCCACAAGTGTCCTACGGTGCTCGCATGGCCCAGCAACCTGGATGTCACACGTTCGGCACCGATAGTGGCCGGGTCACTTTACTGACCGCTCGCGACGGCCTGGCTTCTCAAGCGGGTCACGACCTTACGATTGACGTCGCGAACTGGTCAGCCGAGCTGACGGTGGCGAACGACGGCTCGCCGTCCGGGCTGTCTGTCCGGCTCGACCTGACCTCGCTCGTCGTGCGCGAAGGTACCGGCGGGCTTAAGCCGCTGACAGACAGGGACAGGCGCGAGATCGCGGTCAAGGCCAGGCAGGTACTCGGTGCCGACCGGCATCCTGAGGCGACGTTCGTTGCCTCGTCGTTCGAGCCGGGATCCAACGGCGGCGGGTTCGTTCAGGGAACGCTGACGCTCGCCGGCATCTCGCGGCCGCTCAGGCTGCACGTGGCGAAGGACGGGCTGGAACATTACCGCGCGACCGCGTCCGTGCGGCAGTCCGAGTTCGGGATCAAGCCGTACGTGGCGTTCCTCGGTGCGCTGAAGGTCAGCGATGTCGTTGGCGTGGACGTCGAGGTCGACCTGTCGCAGGCCGCCGGACAAGCGCGGGCGGACGGTTCAGCTTCAGGTTCGGCACCGCCGGACGGCGCACAGTGATCGCCAAGGTCGGCCAGGATAGGGCTATGAGCGGTCTAGCGCAGGAGGCGTTCGACAGGCGGATAGCTCCGGCAAGGAGACTCGCGGATCACGCCGATGAGATCGTGGCAGCGGCGTACGACATGGCGGGAAGGTTTCACGGCGGCGGCAAGCTGATCACCTTCGGCACCGGCGCGGCGAGCGCGGACGCGCAGCATGTCGCGGTCGAGTTCGTGCACCCGGTCATCGTGGGCAAGCGCGCGCTTCCCGCTATGTCGCTGACCTCGGACATCGCGACGGTCACCGCGCTCGCCGCCGATGCTGGCCTGGCTGACATCTTCGCGCATCAGGTAAGGAAGCTGGCCGGGCCTGAGGACATCGCGCTTGGCATAGCAACGGGGCCTGGCAGCTCAAGCGTGCTCGCCGGCCTTCGCGCGGCACGCGCGGCAGGCCTGCTCACGATCGGGCTCGCGAACGAGGCAGCGGCGACCAGCATCAGGAACTTCGCTGATCACCTGCTCGTGGCGCGGTCGGCGGACCCCCGCGTCATCAAGGAAATCCACGTCACGATCTACCACTTGCTGTGGGAACTCGTGCACGTCTTCATCGAGCAGCCATCCGCGCTGCGAAGCTAGGCGGTCGTGCCATGAGAGAGAACGAGGCCGGGCATTGCCCGGAGGGGGCATGCATCACCTGCTCAGATACCGCCGTCGCCTGCAAGGTGGTGGCGCTGCTTGACGATGACCTGGCCATAGTAGACACCTCAGCGGGCGCGGAGGAGGTCAGCGTCGCTCTCGTTGAGGCACGAGTCGGCGACACCATCCTCGTGCACGCCGGAGAAGCGATTGCGGTGATGTAGCGATGACACGGGTACCACGGCCAGCCGAGCACGTGCAATCGGCGAAGTCAGCGGGCGAGGCCGGCGGCCGGGCCGGTTCTGTGGAGTCGCTGTACCCGTTCCTTTACCAGAGCACGATCGACCCGGCCAAGGTTTTCGCCCAGGCTCTCCAGTCGACGCTCGCCAAGACCCGCGAGATCATTGACCTGCGTGTCGAGGTCTGCGCGAGGACGAGCAACCTGCTCGCCTCCTGCGCGGCGGACATGGCAGCCAGGTTCCTCGCGGGAGGCCGGCTCTTGTCGTTCGGCAATGGCGGCAGCGCGACCGACGCGGCTGATCTCACGACTCTTTTCCTTTACCCGCCAGGAGGCGTCCTCTCGCTGCCCGCCCTCGACCTGGCCAGCGACGTCAGCGTGCTGACCGCGCTGGCTAACGACATCGGCGTCGAAGTGATCTTCGCCAGGCAACTCGCCGCCCTCGGCAAGCCGGCCGACATCGCGCTCGGGTTGTCGACCAGCGGCAATTCGGAGAATCTGCTGCGTGCCTTTGACGAGGCCAGGCAGGCCGGCATGCTGACCGTCGGCTTGTCTGGCTACGACGGAGGCAAGATGGCGGAAATCGCCAGCCTCGATTACCTGTTCGTGGCGCCCTCCGCGTCCATTCACCGGATACAGGAGGCGCAGACCACGATCTACCACATCCTCTGGGAACTCGTCGTCGCCGAACTCGACCGCGGTCCGGTGATCACATGACCTGCCGGGTGCTTGTCGCGGGCCTCGGCAACATCTTCCTCGGCGACGACGGATTCGGCGTCGAGGTCGCCGGGCGCCTCGCGGAGACCAGCCTGCCCGACTGGGTGGCCGTCGGCGATTACGGCACAAGCGGCCTGCACCTCGCCTATGACCTCGCGGAAGGCGTGGAACTCGCGATCCTCGTCGATGCCGTGCCTCGTGGTGGTGATCCAGGTACCGTCTATGTCATCGAGCCTGATCGCCAGCCCGTTCCCGCCGGGGGCGGAGCAGCTAAGGCTGCGGCCCCGATCGGGTTTTTCGACGGCCACGGCATGCAGCCTGACGTGGTGCTCGGCATGCTCGACTCGCTTGGGGCGCGGGTGGGCCGGGTGCTGATCGTTGGCTGCGAGCCCGCCAGCGTGGATTACGGGATGGGGCTGAGCGCGCCGGTAGCGGCCGCGGTGGACAAGGCGATCACGTGTGTGGTCGATCTGATAGGAAAGCACTGCTAGAAGGGGACAGGTCACATGTGTCTTGGCATCCCGGGTGAAGTGATCGAGTTCCTGCCAGACCAGCCCGATCTGGCCAGGGTTGACGTAAGCGGCGTGCGCCGGGTGATCAACGTCGGCCTCCTCGCCGAGGACATGCCAAAACCCGGCGAATGGGTCCTCATTCACGTGGGTTTCGCCTTGTCCAAGATCGACGAGGACGAGGCCGCCGCCGCGCTCGAATTCCTGGAAGGCATCGGGCAGGCCTACGACGATGAACTGGCCGCCCTTGCGGAGTCACGTATCGAATAGGAGGCGCGGTCATGCGTTTCGTCGACGAATTCCGCGACAGCGACAAGGCGAGGGCCCTGTCCGCGAAGATTACCGGGCTGTGCGAGCCTGGCAGGCAGTACAAGCTGATGGAGGTCTGCGGCGGGCACACGCACACGATCTACAAACACGGTCTCGAGGACTACCTGCCTGAGCAGATCACGCTGGTCCACGGGCCTGGCTGCCCGGTCTGCGTGATCCCGATGGGCCGGGTCGACGACGCGATGGCGCTGGCGGCCGAGCCCGACGTGATCATGACCTCGTTCGGCGACATGATGCGGGTGCCAGGGAGCAATGGCTCGTTTTTCGACGCCAAGGCACGCGGTACCGACATCAGGATGGTCTACTCACCGCTCGATTCACTGAAGATCGCCAGGCAGAATCCGGATAAGCGGGTCGTGTTCATGGCCATCGGCTTCGAGACCACCGCTCCGTCCACCGCGATGACGCTGCTTCGTGCCGCACAGAGCGGTCTTTCCAACTTCTCTGTTTTCTGCAATCACGTCACCATCATCCCGGCGATCAAGGCGATTCTCGATTCACCTGACTTGCGCCTCGACGGCTTCATCGGGCCTGGGCACGTATCGACGGTCATCGGCTGCCGGCCTTACGAGTTCATCGCCCGCGACTACGGCAAGCCGGTCGTCGTCGCGGGATTCGAGCCGCTTGACATCCTTCAGTCGATCTACATGCTGATGCTCCAGCTCTCGCGGAGCGAGTCGAAGGTGGAAAACCAGTACTCACGGGTCGTGCCATGGGACGGCAACCTCACGGCGCTCAAGGTGATCGGCCAGACCATGGAACTGCGCCCGTACTTCGAGTGGCGCGGGCTCGGCTTCATCTCCCATTCGGCGCTTAAGGTCAGGGAAGATTACGCGGCCTACGACGCGGAACTGCTCTTCAACGTGCCGGGGGTACGGGTCGCTGACCCGAAGGCCTGCCAGTGCGGCGAGGTGCTCAAGGGCGTGCTCAAGCCATGGGAATGCAAGGTGTTCGGCACCGCGTGCACGCCAGAGACGCCGATCGGCACCTGCATGGTCTCGCCAGAGGGCGCCTGTGCGGCCTACTACAACTACGGCAGGCTCAAGCGGACCAGAGTCAAAGAGGCGAGCAGGACATGACCGGCTGGGTCGACCGTGCGCTCGCCGAGGCCGAGCTTGAGCAGCCGGAGCGCCGTGGTTCCCCGCAGCCGGCGCCAGGGACGGTGCGCGAAGAGCTCGTGCTCGAGCGGATCGACAGGACCAGAAGGGCGCGTCCCAGGGTAAGAGAAGACCGCATCACGATGTCGCACGGAGCGGGAGGCAAGGCGACCCAGTCGCTGATTGAGGCCATTTTCCTCGATGCCTTCGCTAACCCGCTGCTCGAGCCGCTTGAAGACGGCGCGACCCTTGAGATCGGTGAGTCGCGGCTGGCGTTCACGACCGACTCCTACGTGGTCTCGCCGCTCTTCTTTCCCGGCGGCAACATAGGTGACCTGGCCGTCAACGGCACCGTCAACGACCTGTCGATGACCGGAGCGGTCCCGCTTTACCTGTCCGCCGGCTTCATACTCGAAGAGGGTTTCCCCGTTGATGACCTGAGCAAGATCACCGCGTCGATGGCGGTCGCGGCCCGTCAGGCAGGCATCCAGGTCGTGACCGGCGACACGAAGGTCGTACAGCGAGGCAAGGCCGACGGCTGCTACATCAACACCGCGGGCGTCGGCCTGATCGACCCCGACGTGAGCCTCGGCGTCGCCCATGCGCGCCCTGGTGACGCGATCATCGTCAGCGGCCCGATCGGCGACCACGGCGTCACGATCATGCTGGCCCGCGGCGAACTGGACATCGAAGCCGACATCAGCTCAGACACCGCGCCGCTGAACAGCCTGGTCGCGACCCTCCTCCGCGCGACGCCTGGCGTACGGGCGCTGCGCGACGCCACGAGGGGCGGCGTGGCGACGATACTCAACGAGATCGCCAGGGCCGCCGACGTAGGCGTTCTGGTCAATGAGGACGCGATCCCCGTCCGCGAACCGGTGCGCGGAGCGGCGGAACTGCTCGGCATTGACCCTATGTACGTGGCGTGCGAGGGACGGATGGTCGTCGTGGTGGAAGGCGCGGTCGCTGATGTGGCGCTTAACGCGCTGCGCGGGCACCAGGCAGGCGCGGACTCGGCCATCATCGGCCAGGTGACCGCCGAGCCAAAGGGCGTCGTTCAGCTCAGAACCTCGTTCGGTGGCACCCGGATCGTCGACCTCCTCGTGGGCGATCCGCTGCCGAGAATTTGCTGACAGAAAGAATGCATGAACTCGCGATTACCGAGGGCGTCATAGCGGCCGTGACTGAGCGGCTGCCTGATGCCAGGATCACGTGCGTGAAGCTGGAGATCGGGGCGATGTCAGGAGTGGTGGCCGATTCCGTTCGGTTTTGCTTTGACCTGGCGACCGAGGGTACTCCGCTGGAGGGGGCCAGCCTGGAGATCGTCGAGCCGCCTGCCGCGTGCCTGTGCCGTAGCTGCGGTGCCGAGTTCGAGCCTGAAGGGCTGATCGCGCTCTGCCCGTGCGGTAGCGCGGACGTGACCGTGCTGTCCGGGTCTGAGCTGCGCATCCTCTCGGTGCAGGTGGCCTGAGCATGTGCGCGACCTGTGGCTGTGACGGGGCAGGGGCGGTCGTGCACGCGCACGACGGGCACGTGCATGCGCACGCTTCCGCCGACACCAGGACCGTGGTGCTGCAGCAGAAGATCCTGGCGAAGAACGACGGGCTCGCCGAGCGAAACCGTGTCTTCCTTGCTGAGCGCGGTGTGGTCATGGTGAACCTGATGAGTTCTCCTGGCTCGGGCAAGACGACGCTGCTCGAGCGAACCGCGCGCGAACTGGCCGGCCGGCTGCGGATCGGCGTGATCGAAGGCGATCAGGAGACCTCGCTCGACGCCGGGAGGATCGGCGCGGCCGGCTGCGCGGTCGTGCAGGTCAACACCGGCACGGGCTGCCACCTTGACGCGGAGATGGTGGGGGCCGCGCTGCGTGAGCTTGACCCGGTGCCAGGTTCTGTCGTGGTCGTCGAGAACGTGGGGAACCTGGTTTGCCCTGCGCTTTTCGACCTCGGGGAAGCCAGGCGGATCGTGCTGGCGTCGGTGCCAGAGGGCGAGGACAAGCCAGCCAAGTACCCGCACATGTTCAGGCAGGCCGACCTCGTGCTGGTAAGCAAGGTGGACTTGCTGCCCTATCTGCGGTTTGACCTCGGCCGGTACCAGACGGACCTGGCGCGGATCGCGCCCGCCGCGCGGGTAATGAAGATCTCAGCGGAGAGCGGCGAAGGCTTGACCGGCTGGTACGACTGGCTCGCTGGCGCGCTACCCTGGCCAGGCGCCGGCGACCGCGGCCACCACGGCCTGGCCCAGGCTGATGCCGCCGTCGTTGCAGGGGACCCTTGAGTGCGTGAGCACCGTGAAGCCATCGGCTTCGAGGCCGGCGACGGTGAGCGCGAGCAGTAGCTGGTTCTGGAAGACGCCGCCAGACAGCGCGACCGTGCCGAGCTGGGTCCGCTGCCTGATCGAATCGCAGGTTGCCGTGATCAGGTCCGCAAGCGCGCGATGGAAGCGAGCCGCGATGACGTCACGGCTTGTTCCGGCCCCGAGGTCATCGGCCACGGCCCTGACCAGGCCGACGGACGTCTGCGCCGGGTAGGCGCCGTGATCGCCGCTGGCGGCTAGCTGTTCCAGTTCGATCGCGGCCTGGCCTTCGTAGTTGACCGAGTCCCTGACACCGAGAATCGCCGCGACCGCGTCGAAGAGCCGGCCCGCGCTCGAGGTGAGCGGGGAGTTGACGCCGCGCCTGGCCATCGCGGTCACTACCGTCCACGAGCCGGCGTTTCTGCGGGCCACGTCGAGCGGCGGCGGACCGTCGGGAAAGGCAGCGTCAAGGTAGGCGGCGGCCATGCGCCACGGATGCCTGATCGCTGCCGCGCCGCCTGGCATCGGGACCGGCGCCAGATGACCAGCACGCTCCATCGCGGCCAGCCCGCCCGCCAGGAACTCGCCGCCCCAGATCGTCCCGTCCGTTCCGTAACCGGTGCCGTCGAACGCCACGCCGATGACCTCGGCGGTCGCGTCCAGGCCGTTGTCCGCCAGGCAAGAGGCGATGTGCGCGTGATGGTGCTGCACGCCGATCACGCGCAACTCGGGGAAGCGCTCGGCAAGGTCGAGCGCGTACTTCGTTGACAGGTACTCAGGGTGCAGATCGTGGGCCAGCACCTGCGGCTCGATCGAGAACAGCCGCTTGAAGTGCTCGATGCCCTCGGTGAACGCGATGAGCGTGGCCACGTTCTCGAGGTCGCCGATGTGATGCGAGAGGAACGCGCGGTTGTCCTTGCCCAGGCAGAAGGTGTTCTTGAGTTCGGCGCCGCAGGCCAGGACCGGCTGATCGAACGTCACAGGCACGGCCAGCGGCTCTGGCGCGTAACCGCGCGATCGCCTGATCAGGGCGGGCTTGCCGCGGAACGAGCGCAGCACGGAGTCGTCGGTCCTGATATGGATGGCGCGGTCGTGGCTGAGGAAGTCGTCGGCGATGCCTGACAGCCGTTCCAGCGCATCATCGTCGGTGTAGGCGATCGGCTCGTCTGACCGGTTACCGCTGGTCAGGACCATCGGCCGGCCGACCTCCGCCAGCAGCAGATGGTGCAGCGGGGTGTAAGGCAGCATGACGCCCAGGTGCGAGTTGCCCGGGGCGACCGCAGGTGCCACGCCGGCGCCCGGTCGCCTTGGCAGCAGCACGATCGGCCGCCGCCGGCTGGTGAGCAGCAGTTCGGCGGCCTCGTCCACCTCGCCGAGCAGCCTGGCTTCTTCGACCGATGAGACCATCACCGCGAACGGCTTGTCCTCCCTGTGCTTGCGCGAACGCAGCGCAGAGGCCGCGACCGCGCTGGTCGCGTCAACGGCGAGGTGATATCCGCCCAGGCCCTTCACCGCCAGCACGCCGCCGCCTGCCAGGACCCTGGCGGCGCCGGCAAGCGGCTCCCCTGCGGCGAGGGCCAGCGACAGCCGGGGCCCGCACGCCGGGCAGCACGTCGGCTGAGCGTGAAAACGGCGATCGGCTGGATCCTGATATTCGGCCGCGCAAAGCGCGCACATCTCGAACGCGGCCATCGTCGTGAACGGCCGGTCGTAAGGCACGTCCTTGATGATCGTGAAGCGCGGTCCGCAATTCACGCAATTGATGAACGGATAACCAAACCGGCGGTCCGCCGTATCCTTCAGTTCGGCCAGGCAATCGTCGCAGGTCGCGGTGTCCGCCGAGATCAGCGTGCGTCGCTCGCCGCCAGGCGGGCTCGGCACGATCAGGAAGTCCATGTCGCCCGCCAGGGGGAGCGCGGCAGCGGAGATACGCTCGACGCTGGCCAGCGGCGGCGCGTCCGTCCGCAGCGCGACCAGGAACTTGCCGACCGCTTCCTGCTCGCCCTCGACCTCGGCGAACACGCCGTCCACGTCGTTGCCGACCAGCCCGGTGAGGCCAAGGCCCGTCGCCAGCCCGTACGCGAACGGGCGGAAGCCAACGCCCTGGACGATGCCCTCGACTCGCACGCGGGCCCTGATGCGCCGGCTCATGAAGCTAAGTTTGCAGGCAACAGCGGATCCGGGCACCGGGTACGAGGAGCCCAGTGCCCGGATCCTGGCTAGGTTGCCGAACTAGTTCTCAGCGAACGAGGCAGTTCAGCTGTAGACGTGAAGGACGATCGTGCCGTCCGCGGACGGCTTGGTGGTCGCGAGCACGTCCTGGTACAGCGCGGGCGAGACCGCGGTGCGGACGGTCGGGATGACGACCGGGGTGGTCCAGATGGTCCCTGTGAGGGTCTGGAACCTGACGGTCGTTGATCCTGGAGACTTGTAGACGAGCAGCAGCGGGCCGAAGCCGGTCAGCGTGCTGTCGGAGGCGGCCGGGCCTTCGATGGTGGCCGCACCCGGAACCTGCGCCGGGCCGGTGAAGACCGGCTTGACCAGGTTGGCCGCGGTGTCAGGAGTGGTGCTGTACAGGATCTCGCTGGTGCTGTGCTGCCGCCAGAAGAAGTACAGCGTGCCGGTCGTTGCGTTGCTCTGGACCTCGGCCAGGGCAGGGGTGTCAGCCGTGCAAGGAGCGCCCTTGCAGCCCTTGGTCACCGGGGCGCCAGGGACGATGGCTGAGTTGCTCCAGCTGAAGCCGCGGTGGCTCGGGGTGCCGACCGAGAAACGCACGTGGTTGGCCGGCCCGCGCCAGGACACCACGACACGGTAGGCGACGTTGGTGAACTGGACCGCAGGAGCGTTAGAGGTGTCGGTGTAGAGGACGTGAGTCGGGATGATCGTGGCCTTGGTCCACGTGATCGTGCCGTTGGACAGCGTCTCGCCCTGTTCGTACCAGATGTGGTGGTCGGCGTGACCTGTCCACATGGCGAGGATCGCGTCCTTGCCGTAGGGATCAATGTAGGAACGGAACACCGGCGGAGAGCTGGTGATCGCGGTGCTGCCAGGCAGTTCGAACTTCGCGCTCCACTTGCCCTTGTTGATGCCAGGGGCCTTGTACTTGTAGAAGATGTGACCGGCAACGGCGCGCTGGCGCCAGCCCACGATGAGGCCGGTGCCGCCCGGGCCTGGGAAGGTGATCGAGCTGATCGCCGGAGTGTCGTTCGTGATCGCGCCTGGCACCGGGCCCTTCGGGCCTGACCAGGTCGCGCTCGGCGCCGCGTAGGCGACGCTAGCGCCGAGTGCGCAGATCGTGCCAGCCGCGGCCGCCGCGAGGGCGAGCCTCGTCATCGGACGTCTGAACATTCTTGTAACCTCGCGTTTTCTAGTAGAGGTTTGCCTCGTCGCGCGACGAAGCACCGCAAGATTACGATTGGCACGCTGAGCCGCGATCTGGGATTCTCATTGACTTGGCTGGGATCTGTCCCGACTTTCTGTGCCCAGCCTGAGTTTCCTGAGCCGGGCCGCGCTGAAGTCGCCGCAACCGTTGCTGGCGCCCTTTAGTCCTAGGGGTTGACGCAAAGGACATTCACGGAAAGGTCATGCTATGTTTCGCCCCTGGAAGACGGCCGCGCTAGCGGCCAGCGCGTTTTGCCTGCTCAGCCTTGCCGCCTCGCCGGCGATCGCCGCCCCGGCAGCTCGGGTGGCGGCGAAGGTTCCCTTGGGCAAGGTCGGCCCCGGCTGGTCTGTCGTCGAGTATTCGAGCGGCAGCCTCACCAAGTCAGGAACGGAGATCTTGTACCTCACCAGCCCTGAAGGCAAGAAGTACCGCATCTACTCGCGAAAAGCAGCCCCGGTGCCGCAAGCTCTCATCGACTGGTCAGGCAACGGCCAGCGCGTGCTGCTCAACTCGCAGTTCGACGCGAACTCCCCTGACAACATCGAGCAGGTCAGCGTGGCTACCGGCAAGGTCATCTCCAGGTTCAGCTGGCCTGGCAGCGTCTATCCGCTCGGATACACCAAGCCGGACGGCCTCAACATCCTCGCGGTCAGCTACACAGGGACGAGGTGGCAGCTTCAGCGGTACAACCTGCAGGGGCAGCTACAGAAGGTGCTGGCATCGGGCGGTCCTCAGTTTGACCCCGCCGCCATTTACTCGCCAGGCGGTACCTCGCTGATCGTCTCCATGAGCAAGGGCCTTGAGGAGGTCAGCAACCTCGGCGGCGTCACGGCGCGCTTTGTCGTGGGCAGGACCGCCGCGTGCTATCCGAAGCAGTGGCAGAACTCGTCCACTGTCCTCGCCGTCTGCTACCCGCGCACCCAGACGGCGCCGCCGCGCAACAGCCTCTGGCTGGTCAACATCAAGACGGGCAAGTCGAGCCTGCTCGGCAATCCGCCCAAGGGCACGCAGGCGGCGAACGCGTGGCGGCTCGGAAGCAGGCTTTACCAGCAGGATTACTACTACTGCGACTTCATCTCCCAGCAGTACCGCAACGGCTCCACGCACGTGATCAAGGTGCCGGGAAACGCCGGCGCGCAGGTCGCCGGCGTGCTTGGCTCACGGCTGCTGCTGGCCGCACAGCCCAAGTGCGGGCCGATCGGCACGTCCCTTGCCTGGTTCAACCCGGTGACCAAGGCGCTTCACTACGTGCTGCGCCCGAAGGGCGCCACGACCGGCGTCGAGCACGTCGTGGCGTTCGGCGAACGGGGGATCTAGCGCTTGTGCACGACAAGGACCGGGCAGTGAGCGTGCCTGACGCAGCGCTCGCTGACCGAGCCGAGCAGGGCATCGGCGAACGCGCCGTGCCCTCGGTTGCCGACCACGAGCAGGTCAGCGTCGGCGGCGGCTTCGAGCAGTGCCTGGGCGGGGTTGCCCTCGACCACGACCTGGCGCACGGTGACCGTCGCCGGCGGGCTGACCTGCCTGACGACCTCCGCCAGTCCCTTGGCGGTCAGCCCGTCGTAGTCAACGTCGTCAAGACCGGTGTCGGGAGCCCAGCCGTAGGCGCCGGCGCTGGCCGGGTACTGCCAGGCGCTCACGGCATCGACGCTGGCGCCGGTCAGCTCGGCCTGCTTGATGGCCCACTGGAAGGCCGCGACAGAAGGCGGTGATCCGTCGACCCCGACGACGATCCTCGGTGCGTGGGAACTCTCGGGCGCGGACATTTGTCCTCCTCGGCGGTCGGCCGGCGATGGTGCTTTCTGGCGGATATGGGGTTGGAAGCTTATCTGAGCCGCCGCAGGAACGGATCGGCGGGCTCGGCAGGGACCAGCCTGATCCTGGCTGCGACCGTGACCGCGCCTTCCTGGCTCGCGATGACCGGATTGAGCTCGAGTTCGGCGATCTCGGCGAGGTCGTCCGCCAGGCGCGATACTCGCAGCAGCAGGCCGGCCAGGGCGTCGAGGTTGGCAGGCGAGCCGCCGCGCTGGCCGAGCAGCAGCGGTGCGGCCTGGATGCCCCTGATCATCTCCGCGGCATCGACGTCAGTCAGCGGCGTCAGCCTGGCGATCTTGTCTTCTAGCACGTCGAAGACGGCGCCGGTGGCGCTGAAGACCACGACAGGGCCGAAGACGGGCTCGTGCCTGACGGCGATCTGAACGGCGGTGCCATGAGCTGCGGCTTGCGGGCTGAGCCGGATGCCGTAACAGTCCAGCAGTTCAGCGACCTGGGCGTCGTTCAGCCAGCCGCCAAGCCGCCGGCTGGCCAGGTACCCGGCCGCGATCGCGTGAGCGCGGCCAGGGTCGGTTCCCGTCAGTTCGGGAATGACGCCTGGCGTGCTGGCACGCCACGCGCTGTACCTGACGGCGTGCCCGAGCGCGCGGGCGGCGCTTTCCGGGTAGAGGTACGCGGGCACCTTGCGGCTGGTGCCAGGCAGGAGCCTGACCGATTCTTGCTGGTCGAGCATGACCGCGACCAGTGGCTTGCCAATGGCCGCGGCGGTGACCGCGGGCGCGAGGTCACCCAGAGCTGTACGGACCGTTATCGCCATGATCGCGTCGACGCCGTGGTCGGCCGCGATGAGCTCGAGGCTGGAACGGAACGCGCTTCGGTCGACGGCGGGGGTAGCGTCCACGGGCCCGGTGACGACGGCGCCGCCAGGGAGGATCTCGCGTAGCTGGTCACTCACCGGGCCCGACAAGGTGGCGACGGTGAGGTCGTTGTCGCCGCAGGCGTCGGCGGCAAGCACCCCGGCGCCGCCAGCGTTGGAGATGATGCCGACGCGGCTGCCGGCGGGAAGAGGCTGGGAGACGAGGAGCGCAGCGGTGTCTATGAGCTCGCCGAGGCTGGTCGCGGCCACGACGCCGGCCTGCTCGAACAGGGCTTCCTGAGTGATCAGCGGCGTGGCGGCCGTCGCGTCTGGAGGGGTCGCGGTATGAGAGGCCGCGGCTCGCCGTCCCGCAGGTGAGCGGCCGCCGATGACGGTAAGGACAGGGAACTGGCGGCTGACCCTGCGGGCGGTTGCGGAAAACTTGCGCGGGCTGCCGAACGACTCGACGTAGAGCACGGCGAGCCGGGTGACCTGGTCTTGTTCCCACCACATCAGCAGGTCGTTGCTCGACACGTCGAACTTGTCGCCGACCGACACGAACGACGAGACGCCGATGCCAAGCCTGGACAGGTGCTCGAGCACGGCGACGCCGATGCCGCCTGACTGGACGATGAGGCCGGCGCTGCCTGGTGGCGGGTTCGCGCCCGTGAACGTGGCGTTCAGCCCGATCTCAGGTACCGCGACGCCGAAACAGTTGGGGCCGACGAGGCGCATGCCGTAGCGGCGG
>DATJLT010000110.1:0-30771 GCA_035509195.1 Streptosporangiaceae bacterium
GTACCTGCTTGATGGCCTGGATACCAGTCAGCTAAAGGACAAGGACAGGTCAGCGCTGCGCGGCCGGCGGATCGGGTTCGTCTTTCAGGCCTTTCATTTGCTGCCCTACCGTACGGCACTGGAGAACGTGCAGCTCGCGGAGCTCTATAACCGGACGCCGAGGGCAGGCAGGCTTCCGGCCGCAGTCGAGGCCTTGCAACTGGTCGGGCTCGGGCACCGGCTCGACGCCTTGCCCGTCACGCTGTCAGGCGGGGAGAGCCAGCGGGTGGCGATCGCACGGGCGCTGGTCAACCGGCCGAGCCTGGTGCTGTGCGATGAGCCGACAGGCAACCTGGATTCGGCTAACGCCGCCGCCCTCATGGGATTGCTCGATGAGCTGAACGCGGACGGCTTCACGATCGTTGTGATCACTCACGACCTGGCCGTGGCGGCGCACGCCAGGCGGATGATCGCGATCAGCGACGGCAGGCTGTCCGAGCGGGCAGGAGTCAGCCATGCGTAGATCGGCGACTGGCTTGCCCGCTCCCCGGCTGACCGTACGGGATACGGCCGCCGAGGCGATCGCCGGGATCGTGCAGCGTCCTGGCCGGGCGGTGCTGACCATGCTAGGGACCGTGCTCGGAGTGGGCGCCTTCGTCGCCGTGCTCGGACTGACCGCGACCGGGGCCGGCCAGATCTCGAAGCAGTTCACCGTGCTCGAGGACACCACCGTCAGCGTCGAGGACAACGGGCCGGCCAACAACGTCGCGGCGCCTGGAACCAACCCCGCTATCGGGTTCCCTGCCAATGCGGACACGATCGCCGACCGCATCAGAGGGGTCGCGGCGGCCGGCGTATGGTGGCCGGTCACGCTGCCCGACAACGCCGGGTTCAGTGCTTCGCAAGCGCTTTCCGGCGAGACGTCACAGACGATCAGCCTGCTGGCCGCCTCGCCAGGCGCGGTGAACGCGATGGGGCTTGACCTGGTCGCCGGTTCACCGCTGACCGCGTACGAGAACGACACCAGGCAGCACGTGGCTCTCATTGACACGACGACCGCGGCCGCGCTCGGCATCTCGGCGAACCGCCTCGCCAGCGATCCCGCGGTGTTCGTCGACGGGATCGCGTATACGGTCATCGGCGTCTACAGTTCGGCTCAGCGCGTGGTCAGCGACGAGAGCGCGATGCTGATACCTGAACGTACTGCCCTGGCCGATTACGGCAACCCGCAGCCTGGCATCGGCGGCGAGGAAGAGGCTCAGATGATCGTCGCGACGAAGATCGGCGCGGCGCAGCGGGTGGCCGGGGAAATCGCCGCAGCCGAACTGCCCACCGATCCGAAGCGCCTGGTCGTGACCTCGCCCGCCAGTCCGCAGAACCTGCAGAGCGAGGTAAGCAGCGACCTGAACGGCCTGTTCCTGATCCTCGCTCTTGTCAGCCTGCTCATCGGCGCTGTCGGGATCGCCAACACCACGCTCGTCGCCGTTCTCGAAAGGACCGAGGAGATCGGCCTGCGCCGCGCGCTTGGCGCCAGGCCGCGGCACATCGCCACGCAGTTCCTTGCCGAGTCCACGGCACTCGGGACGCTCGGCGGGCTGATCGGTACCTGCATAGGCGTCGGAACCGTGGTGATCTTCGCGGCAACTAAAGACTGGACGGCCATTCTCAACCCCGTCTATACCTTGCCCGCACCGCTGATCGGCAGCGTCGTCGGCTTGCTTGCCGGGCTGTATCCGGCGCTGCGCGCCTCGCGGACGAGTCCGCTGGCCGCGCTGCGGCATGCGTGAAAGGAGGTCTCGCTCAATGAACTTGTTTCGCGCGGGCCTGCTGGTCTGCTGCTGCGCGGTGCTTGCGGCCTGCACGGCCACCGCGTCCAAAGGCCCGGCTGCGACCGTTACCGTGCCGGATATCGGCAAGCCGGTCCCTCCTGCCTCCGCTCAGGCGGCGTTGTCGAGCGAGGCGTTCACCCCTTACGCCGCGCTCGGCGCCAGCAGCGATGACGGCCTGGCGCCAGGCGATACTTATGACGCCTTGCACACGGATTGCATGAACGCCGCCGGATTCGGCCAGTACGCCAGCGACGCGCCCTTCGGCATCCGCGCGAACCGCGGCCTCGCGTTCGCCCAGCCAGCCGGCCCGTGGGGATATCTCGGGACAGCATTGGCGGCCGAGCAAGGCTTCGGCGCCCAGTCCGGTCCCGGCGCGCAGGGCGGTCCCGTGCCGGGGCCGCTATCGCTGTCGAGCCTGCCGCAGGCCGCGCAGGTCGCGTCGGGCAAATGCGCCAACATCGTGCTCGCCTTCAACGACGCCATGTTCAACGGCCCGCTCGCGATCGTGGAGACGCTGAACAACGACATCGGCAACGACGTGATCAACAGCGCCGCGCTCAAGAGAGGCAGAACCGCGTGGTCGGCCTGCATGGCCAGGAACGGGTACACGGCGTCCGATCCTGACGCGTTCGCCGAGCAAGCGGAGGAGACCCTCGGCCTCCGTATTACCCCAGGGCAGCAGAGTCCTTCGACGCCGACCGCTGCCCAGAACGCGACGCAGATCGCTGAGGCGGTGGCGGACGCCAACTGCACGACCTCCACCGACCTGGCCGGCATCTACTATGCGATTCAGGCCAGCTACGAACAGCAGCTTGTCAGCGCCAACCAGGTTGCGCTCAACACCGGAGTCCGCCAGTACAAGGTCGCCTTCGCCAGGGAAGTAGCCAAGCTCCCCGCGCTGCTGCGGCACGCGTCGGCTACGTTCGCCCCCGGCCCAGGGGGACCCAAGAAGACCCCCACCCCGAAATCGTCCCGATAACCGGGAAGATCGGGTGCTCTATGCGACCCCTATCTTCCCATTTGCCGTGGCTCCTGGTGGCGGAGGGCGAAGATCGCTGCCTGGACGCGGTCTTGCAGGCCTAGCTTGGTGAGGATGCCGCGCACGTGGGTCTTGACCGTCTGTTCGCCGATCGACAGGTCCCTGGCGATCTGCCGGTTGCTGAGGCCCCTGGCGATGAGCCCGAGTACGTCGCGTTCGCGTGGTGAGAGCGGCCCGAGCGGGTCAGGCCGCGGCTGGCGGCGGAGTGCACAGGTGAGCTTGGTCAGCAGTTCCTGGCTGAGGCTGGCCGTCCCGGCGGCCGCGTCAAGAACCGCGGCGATGACCTGCTCGGCGGAGGCGGTCTTGAGCAGGTAGGAGGTAGCACCCGCGCGCATGGCGCGCACGAGGTGCTCGTCGTCTGAGGCGGACGTCAGCACCACGATCGCGGGCCGGTACGGCGCGTCACGCAGGGCGGCGATCACGGCGTGGCCGTCGAGGCCAGGCATGTAAAGGTCGAGCAGCAGCACGTCTGGGCGGGTAGCGGCGACGACGCTCATGGCCTGGCCGCCATCGCCGGCTTCGCCGACGATTTCGACCTCCGCCTCCTGGCCGAGCAGGTAGCAAAGGCCGTCCCTGACGACGCGGTGGTCGTCGGCGATCACCACGCGGATCGTCATGGCACTGGCACGCGCACCGTAAGCGCCGTGCCGCGGCCTGGCGCGCTGTCGATGTCCATGGTGCCGCCGAGTTCGGCCACCCGCTCGCCAATGTTGGTCAGTCCTGCCCCCGCTCTGGAGGCGCCAGGGTCGAAGCCGGTGCCGGTGTCGCGGACCGCGAGCTGGACGTGCCCGTCCTCGCGTCCCATCGACACGGCGATGTGGCGGGCATGGCCATGCCGTACGGCGTTCGCGAATGCCTCCTGCGCGATGCGCAGCAGGGCGTGCTCGACGGGCGCGGGGACGTCGACGTCGTCCACCTCGGCGTCAACGGCGATGCCGAGACGGTGATGGCAGGCGGCGCACATCTCGTGGAGCGCGGGGGCGAGTCCGGTGCCGTCAAGGCCGGCCGGGCGCAACTCGATCAGGAGCGCCTGCATGTCGCGCAGTGCTTCCTCGCTGATCCGCTCGATGGCCCTGGCCTGCTCATTGCCCGGGTCGGCCCGGCGCATTCCGGCGGCGATCATGCGCAGGCCGAACAGGTGCTGCGAGATCGCGTCGTGGACCTCTCTGGCGATCCTGGCCCGTTCCCCGGCACGCGCGTCCCCGGTGGCACGCTGCCTCTCCGCGGCCAGCGCGGAGTCAAGCTGGCGTGACATGGTCGTGAAGTTCGCCTCGAGCCGGCCGACCTCGTCCCTGCCAGAAGCGGGCAAGGTCACGGTGTAGTCGCCGTCGGCCACGGCCAAGGTGGCTCGTTCCAGCCGGCGGATCCTGCGGACCAGGCGCCATGAGGACAGCAGGCCGAAGAGCACGCCGACCGGCACGATGGCGAAAAGCAGCGCGTAGTAGGGAGTCCACACCAGCGGGCCCGCGCTCCCGAGCCGCTGCAACTCGCCCCAGGCGCGGAACGGGCTGATGAACCCTGGCGACCACGGCGCCTGGACGTACACGTACATCCCGGCGCGGCCCTCGGGGCCGGCCATCCAGAAGATCACGTTGCCGTACCGCGTAGGCACGCCGCCACCCTTGATGACGTGCGGCGGCTTGATGTACTCGGCTGCCTGGTCAGGCAGCTCGGCACGCGCCGCTTGCCCGCGCGGATACCTCGACGGCGCAGAGGACGCCATGACCGTGCCGTCGGCCGCGATCGCCACGACCGCGGTGATCGCCTGGTCGCCTCTGATCGGGCCGGCGATGGCCGGGATGACCAGCTTCCCTGTCCAAGCGTGCTTGCCGGTCTCGCCGAGCAGGGTTCCCTGCGGTATGCCATGCGGGTAGCGGCGGGCGAGCTGACGGGCGTAGCTTCTCGCGGTCGCGTCCACCCGGGCCTGCAGCCGGGAGCCGTTCACTTGCGTGGAGACCTGGAGATCGAACACCAGCGCCTCGACCAGTATCACCGCGGCGAGCGTCACCAGGATGTAGGACGCGATCAGGCGCCCTGAAAGCCCCCACACCCTGCGTCGCACCCGCTCAAGCACACCTGCACGCTACCTTGGCGCAGCCTGCGGCGACTCACTCCAAAGAGGGAGCCGCCCTACCGCCGGCGCGTGATGTGCGTGCCGTCGCCTCCAGGAACGCTGGCTGCCATGAAATCAGCGAGATTCGCGGCCGCCATCGCGGTCCTGGCATCTGCCGCCGCCCTGACCGCGGCCTGTGACAGCCCTTCATCCGCAGCCGGAGGCGGCTCGTCAGGCACGGACGGGTCAGCGGTCCGCTACGTGAGCTGCATGCGCTCCCATGGAGTACCTGAGTACCCGGAAGCGAGCAGCAGCGGGCAGCTACCGAAGATCACGCCCTCGAACGAATCCCAGCTCGGTGTCAGTCAAACGCGCTTCAACGCGGCGCAGTCCGCCTGCCAGAAACTGTGGCCTTACCAGCGGCTCACGGTCGCGCAGCAACGTGTTGAGCTGGCCGACGCCGTGAAGTTCGCTCGCTGCATGCGTTCCCGCGGCGTGCCAGGCTTTCCTGACCCGACTACCGATCCAGACTCAGGCCGCGTGGAATTCGTCATAAGCAAAAGCAAAGACGGCTTCGACATCAACTCGCCTCAGATTCTCGCCAAGGTCCGCATTTGTGAGCGCGGTCTGCCAGCAAGCATCCTGCCTGGCAGTCCCGACGGCGTCGAAGTCAGGACCACCCGGTGAGAGGCGTGCCTGGCAGGCGAAGCCGCCTATGGTGCCTGATGGCAGGCCTCATGATTGTCATGGCAATCGCCGTGGTGTCGGTATGGCAGGCGGGGGTGTTTGCGGCAGCGGCGTCGCCGGCGGCCGGGCGGCTGCTGGCGTCCGCGCCGGCGACCGCGGTGGTGGCCAGGAAAGACCTGGCGGCCGCTGTGCCGGTGGCCGCGACGCTGGGGTACGCCGGGTCTTACGAGGTGACCGGGCGCGGCAGCGGGACGCTGACCTGGCTGCCGCAGGCCGGGCAGGTGATCAGCCAGGGGCAGGCACTGTACAGGACAGGAAACGACTCCCCTGTCGCTCTCTTGTACGGCAGCTTCCCTGACTGGCGGGCGATGTCGCCAGGCATCACCGGCAAGGACGTTACCCAGCTCAATCACGACCTGGTGAAACTCGGCTACGCCGACCGCCAGGACATCGTCGCGCTCGGCTGGGACTACTACTCGTGGGAGACCGTCTACGGCGTGCAGCACCTGGAAGAGCATCTAGGGGTCTCATGCCCCTCCGGCAGCCTGTCGGACGGCGAGGTGGTGTTCGAGCCGGCCGCGCTCAGGGTCAGCCAGCTAACCGGGCGCCTGGGCGGCCGCGCCGTAGGGCCTGTCCTTGACGCGACGTCGGACCGGCACGTGGTTACGATCTCGCTGAGCACGTCGCAGGAGACGGAGGTAGCGGCAGGGGACGCCGTCACTGTCACGCTGCCGGACAACACGAGCACGCCGGGGACGATCTCCTCGGTCGGCCGGGTCGCGTCAGGAACGGCCGGTAACGTGACAATCCCCGTAACGGTCACGCTGAGGCATCCGTCGGCGGCCGGGACGCTCGACCAGGCGCCGGTAACGGTCAGCATTACAACGGCGACGGTACGTAACGCGCTTGTCGTGCCGGTGACTGCTCTGCTCGCACGGTCGGCGTCGGAATACGTCGTCGAGGTCGCTGGCCAGGACGGCGCCCGCCGGTATGTGCGGGTGACGCCCGGGATTATCGATGATGCCAATGGCCTGGTGCAGGTCACCGGGGCGCTTGCCGTCGGCCAGCGGGTCGTGGTGGCGGCTACATGACCGTCATCGAACTCAAGGAGGTGACCAAGAAGTATCGGGGGACGCCCCCGGTACTCGCGCTTGACCAGGTAAGCGTGTCGGTGGCCGCAGGGGAGCTTACGGCCGTCGTCGGTCCTTCAGGTTCCGGCAAGTCGACGCTGCTCCACCTGATGGGCACCTTGGACCGGCCGAGCAGCGGAGTCGTGCGAGTTGGCGGCCTCGATGTGGCGGCGATGTCCGACCGGCGGGTGTCTGCGCTGCGGGCCAAGGGGATCGGCTTCGTGTTCCAGCAGTTCTTCCTCTCCGAGCACCAGACCGCGCTGGCGAACGTGGCTGACGGCCTGTTGTATGCCGGGGTGCCGCGCGCCGAGCGGAGGGACCTGGCCGCCGAGGCACTCGAGCGGGTCGGCCTCGGGCACCGTGCCGGTGCTCGCCCGACCCAGCTATCGGGGGGCGAACGGCAGCGGGTCGCGATCGCCCGCGCGATCGCCGGGCGGCCGCTGGTCGTCCTGGCCGACGAGCCGACGGGCAACCTGGACTCAGCAACCGGGTCGGCGCTGCTTACGCTGCTTGAAGAACTCAACGCGGCCGGCACCACGATCGTCGTGATCACTCATGACAGTCAGGTCGCCGCGCGCATGCGGCGCCGCATCGAGATGCTCGACGGGCGGATCGCATGAACGTCGGTGATCTCGCCGGGCTGGCCAGCATCGGGTTGCGTACCCGCAAGCTGCGCGCCGGGCTTTCCGCGCTCGGCATCGCGATCGGCGTCGCGGCGATCGTGGCAGTCCTCGGCCTCGCCGCCTCGTCATCGGCCGCGCTGCTTGCCGAGATCCAGGCGCTCGGCACCAACTTGCTGACCGTTGCCAATGGGGAAACCCTCGCGGGGGCGGCCGCGGAACTGCCGCGGGCGGCGCCCGCGATGATCGGGCGGCTGCCTGGTGTTACCGCTGTTCAGGATATTGGCGGCATCAACGGAGTGAACGTCTACAAGTCGCCGCTGATCCCCCCGATAGAAACCGACGGCCTGAGCGTGGAGGCCGCGAGCCTTGGCCTGCCCGCCGTGGCCGGCACCAGCCTCGCCCAGGGCCGGTTCCTGAGCGCCGCGACCGCTCGCGAGCCGGTCGCCGTGCTTGGTGCCGTCGCAGCACGGCTGCTCGGCATTGACCGGATCACGCTTGGCCTGCGGATCTGGGTTGGCGGCCAGTGGTTTTATGTCGCCGGCATCTTGAATCAGTCCGTGCTGGTGCCCCAGATCAATTCCGCCGTGCTGATCGGGTTCCCCGCCGCGGAGAATTACCTGCACTTCGACGGGCACCCGTCGGAGATCTACGTACGGACAATTAACACCCAGGCGGCTACCGGCGCGGTCTACGGCCTCCTCGCCTATCAGGCTAACCCGCAAGATCCTGGTGAGGTCGACGTCGCCCAGCCTTCTAGCGCGCTCACGGCGCAGGCCGACGCCAAGGGCGCCCTTGACGCGCTGTTCCTTGGCCTCGGCGCGATCGCGTTGCTTGTCGGCGCGATCGGGGTGGCCAACATCATGATCATTTCCGTGCTTGAGCGCCGCCAGGAGATCGGGCTCAGGCGTGCTCTCGGTGCCACGAGGGGCCAGATCAGGATCCAGTTCCTCGCTGAGGCCATCCTGCTGTCTGTCACCGGCGGCGCGGCCGGAGTCGTTACCGGCGCGGTCGCCACCGCCCTTTACGCTCGCGGCCACGGCGAACTGGTTGTCATCCCCGCGGTCGCGTGGGCCGGAGGACTCGCGGCCGCTGTCGTTATCGGCGCGCTGGCGGGGCTGCTGCCCGCCATTCGCGCGGCCAGGTTGTCGCCGACCGAGGCGCTGTGGAGCTTGTAAACCGTGCCCGCCAGCCTGCGAGGCGATCATCTTGATATAGTTTTCCGACTATCATGATCCATTCTGGAATAATGCGGGGATTAAATGATGGCCGGCGGTCATAAGGACGAGGAAGGCGCGCCGGATGCCATCAGGCCGCCGTTTGGCGCTTTGCTCAGGCAACTTCGCGAAGCCGCGGGGCTCACCCAGGAGGAACTCGCCGAAGCGGCACGACTGAGTCCTCGCGCCATCAGCGATCTGGAGCGCGGCGTCAATAAGACCGCCCGCAAGGAGACGACGAGACTGCTGGCCGACGCGCTGCACCTGGCCGGAGACTCGCGTGCCGAATTCGAGGCCGCGGCCCGCGGCCGCCCCACGGTCGCCGGGCTGGCCTCAGCGACGTGGATGCTGCCGCGTGACATGCGCGGCTTCATCGGACGTGGCTCGGAGCTTGCGCAGGTCATCGCCGTCAGCGCTAGTGACAGTTCCGGGCTTTGCACGATCGGTGGCATGGCTGGAGTCGGCAAGACGGCGCTCGCCGTGCACGCCGCTCATTTGCTTGCGGCGTCTTTTCCTGACGGGCAGCTTTTCCTGCAACTCCACGGTCACACGCCAGGACATGACGCGGTGGATCCGCTTGACGCGCTCGGAAGCCTGCTTGAAGCTGTCGGCGTTCCGCCGCAGCAGATTCCGGCAGGCGAAGAAGCAAGGGCCAGGATGTGGCGCGGCCGCCTCGCAGGAAAGAAACTGCTGCTGGTACTGGACGACGCTCTCGACAGCGAGCAGGTCAGGTCGCTGCTGCCCGGAGCTCAGGGTTGCCTGGTACTGATTACGGGGCGCCGTCGCCTGACCGGACTAGACGACGCTAAGACCATCAGCCTTGACGCCCTGCCTGAGTCCGACGCGGTGCCGCTGCTGATCGGGCTCGCTGACCGGCCCGACCTCGATACCGCCGACGCCGGAGCCGCTGACGTGGTGCGGCTGTGCGGATACCTGCCGCTGGCCATCGGCTTGCTCGCGCGGCGCCTGCACCATCATCCCGCCTGGACGATCGCCGATCTCGCGGCCGACCTCGCCGCGGCGCGTAGCAGGCTGGCATACATGCACGCCGAGGACCGGTCAGTAGTCGCCGCGTTTGACCTGTCCTACCGGGACCTGACCGCCGATCAGCAGCGCTTCTTCCGCCGCCTTGGCCTGCATCCCGGCATCGACGTGGACGCCTACGCCGCCGCGGCACTTGACGGTGCCGGCCTCGACGCGGCGAGGCGCATGCTCGAGGACCTCTACGATCACTACCTGCTCGCTGAGCCGGTGCGCGGCAGGTACCGCATGCACGACCTGATCAGGGAATACGCGCACAGGGCCGCGGAAAACGACCGTCCGGTCGAGCGGGTGGCAGCGACCGACAGGCTTCTTGACTACTACTTGCATGCCGCGCGCCTCGCGGACAAGCATCTCGGCAGGCGGGTACCGCCTGTGACGGTCGTGCCGCCGGCGCACGTGCCTGAGTTCTCCCATCGCGCGGGAGCTATCGCCTGGCTGGACGCCGAACGCGGTAACTTGCACGCGACCGCTCAGTACGCTGCCGCGTTCGATCGAACCGGTCACGCGATCGGCATCCCGGCGGCGATGCAGGAGTTCTTGCGCGGCCAGGGCTACTGGCGGCAGGCCGTGGCCCTCGACCAGCTCGCCGTGGAGGCGGCCCACCACGCCGATGGCCAGCTCGCAGAGGCGCGGGCGCTGACCGACCTGGCGGACATGCAGTACCTCGGCGATGACTACGTGGCCGCCAGGGCAAGCCTTCGCCAGGCACTCGACTTGTACCGCATACTCGGACAGCGAGCCGGCGAGGCGAACGCGCTGACGTTGCTTGGCGCGGTGCACCGCGCGGCCGAGCAGCCCGCCGAGGCAGTCATCGCGCTTGGCAAGGCACTGAAGATATATGAGGGCCTTCGTGACCGGCTCGGCGAGGCGAACGCGCTCACTGAGCTGGGAACGGTTCAGCTGGGAAGCGAGGATCTCGGGGCGGCGGAAAGTAGCCTGACCAGGGCGCTCACGGCGTATCGCGAGCTTTCTGAAGGCTACGGCGAAGCCAGCGCGCTCGTCCAGCTCGGCCTCGTGCAGCACGCGCGCGGGCAAGATGAACTCGCGAGCGACAGCCTGGGCCTGGCCCTGACAAGGTACCGCGAGCTCGGAGACCGGCCCGGGGAAGCACGTGCACTTAACTGCATCGGGGAAGTCGCGCTGGCCTCAGCCGACGTCGATCAGGCCCGCGGGTACTACGAGCAGGCGCTTCGCATCGCCTCTGACATCAACGCCCCGCGCGAGCAAGCCCGCGCGTTCGAGGGGCAAGGGCAGTGCCTGGTAAGGATCGGGCAGCTTGACGAGGGCAGAGAGCAGCTTCACCGCGCGCTGGCCATCTACCAGGAGATCGGATCAGCGCGGGCGGTCGTGGTCCGCGCCACGCTTGGCGGTCACCCTGGACCTTGAGCTCCTGATCATCTGAACAAGCACATGCTGCGTGCGCTGATCAGTATGATCATGCGCAAGGAACGCCGCTTTGACTTAGTAATGAGGTTGAGGTTACGAACGTGCTCGACTACGGCTTGGAAATTGCAATTGAGACTTTCTTGGCTCAGTACGACGCCGACCTCATAGATTTCCGCAGGACACTTCATGCGCACCCTGAGCTGGCGTACTGCGAGCACCGCACGACCCAAAGCGTGGCAGCCAGGCTAGAGGCCGCCGGCCTGAACCCGGTGATTCTTCCCAAGGGAACCGGCCTGATTGCTGACATTGGTGATTCCGATGGCCCGACGGTAGCGCTGAGAGCCGATATCGACGCGCTCCCTATTGCCGACGCCAAAGACGTGCCTTACAAATCGCAGGTGCCTAACGTGTGCCATGCGTGCGGGCACGATGTGCATACAACGGTGCTTCTCGGCGCGGGCATGCTCCTTGCCGGGCTTCTGGCGGACGGCCTGCTGAAGGGCCGCGTCCGGCTTATCTTCCAGCCCGCTGAGGAACTGTCAGGCGGGGCACTTGACGTGATCGCCGCCGGTGGCCTCGACTCGGTTGACCGGATCTTCGCGTTGCACTGCAATCCGAAGATCGACGTCGGGCGCCTAGCCACCAGGACTGGTCCGATCACCGCGGGATGTCACAAGATCACGATCAACTTGTCGGGCCCTGGTGGCCATACCGGTCGGCCTCACCTGACAACGGACCTCGTCTACGCCACCGGGAAGATCATCGGCGACGTGCCCGTACTTCTCGAGCGCCGCCTGGACGCAAGTTCGGGCGTCAGCCTGGTGTGGGGTCGGGTCAACGCGGGCTCGGTCGCCAACGCGATTCCCACGAACGGAGTCATCGAAGGCACCTTGCGGTGCCTTAACGATCACACCTGGCGTGCGGCACCTGAAATTCTCGTGTCGCTTATTCAAGCAATAGCGCGGGCCTACGACCTCCAGGCCGAGGTGCTCGAGCAGCGAGTCGCCCCGCCGGCCGTCAACGACGCCGACGCGGCCAAGATCTTCGAGCTCGCCGCGACAAGCGCATTCGGCGAGAACGTCGTCGATCTCGCCGAGCAGAGCATGGGTGGCGAAGACTTCGCCTGGTACCTGGAAAAGGTACCAGGCTGCCTGGTCAGGCTCGGAACAAGGCGAATAGGGTCAGATGACAACTTCGATATCCATCAGCCCAATTTCAACGTTGACGAAAGTGCCATAGCCATCGGAGTCCGCGTCCTGACGATGACGGCTCTTAAGTCCCTGGAGTCGTCATGACCGGCGGCGAAGCGTGTCCTTGCTGAGCATGCGAATCGCCGGACCGATCGATGCGAGTCCGGCGATTCGCGCGTTCCCTGGATCGCGCTAGCTGGCGACAGCGCAGCTAGCGGTTCCGCTTGTCCCGTTCGTCTGCCTGGTGGCCATCGTGGGCGATGACTCGCTGCCGAGCGCGGGCGTGGTGGTCAGCTTGAGGTTGTTGGTCTCGCCTGTGAAGCCCTCTTCAACGCAACTGGGGGCCGAATTGCTGGTAGCTGTCAGTGCCGTCTGTGCCTGCAGCGTCGTGCTTGAGCCGAAGTTGGCCTCGCTGCCTCCGCCATCGCCGTACACGCCCCATTCGGCCGTGTTCCAGTAAGTGGCGAGGTCGACCTTGCTGTCACTGTTGCTGACGCTCGTCGCTTTCCCCGAGCCGACCGACATGGAGACCGCGTCGTTGCCGCCTGACGCGGCGGTCGCGGTCAGGTTCACTGTGGCCAGTTCGGCGGCGGTCAGCGTGGAGACCGTGGCCGCGTTGCTGTTGGTGTAGCAGTCGGTTGAGTAGGTGTACCAGCCGGAGGGGCACGTAGCGTCGTAGTTGATCAGCCAGTACTGCATGAAGATATAGCTGGAGCGGCTGGTCTCGTAGGTGTAGACGAACTGCTGCCACGCGAGGCAGCCAGAGGGATCGCCGCTCTTCGCGCACGCCGGCGAGCCGGAGAAGAACTGGCTGTTGAGCTGGAGGGAGAAGGCATTCGAGGTCTGCCCGCCTGAGCCGCCTGGCTGGCCCTTCTCCGTGATGCCCGAGCTCACGTTCGTGAACGTTCCGACGGCCTTGGAGATCAGGCCTGAGACGACGGCCGAGTAGTCGGTGCCATCACCAACCGTCTCGGGTCCGCCGTGCCGTCCTGCTCTGGTGAGCGGCGCTGGCACCAGTGGGATCTTCGGCGCGGCGACGCAGCTAACGGAGTGCCATTTCACCGCGGGATACGAAGCGCGATAGCAGCCGGAGCCCGGCTGCCTGAGGTGCGCTATGGCCGCCTGCCATTGCGCTTTCGTCTTGACCGTCGGCCGGGTCGCCGCTGATGCCGGCGCGCTGGTGATGCTCGCTGTTGCGAGGGCTACTGCCGCGACTGATGCGAGAGCGCCAAAGCTTCGCGTGATCTTGCCCAAAACCCCTCCTCAAGGGTCGTCCAGGCGCTGCCTGGCAGGACGGCCGAGCAGCCGTCATTTTCGTTAAACACCGCCAATCTTCGCCTGTCAAGGAACAAATATGTACCTAACGGGTCAACGCTCTTCCGGGCTCGCAGCGCCGTGACAGCAACCGTGGCTCGTTGATGCTGTTCGGTGGCCGTTCGGCACCGCAACGGTGGAAATCTATTGTCACGGGAATAGCATCGCGGAGCCATGGTTGCTGTTGCCGCTGCCACGGGAACCGCATCTGTGGCCATTCGCTGCTGTTACTGCCGGCAGCATGCGTGTCAACGCCCTTCCAGTGCGCGCAGCGCCTCCGTGAACGGCCATTCGTCGAGGTGGTAATCGGTCCCGAACGCCCGGCAGGCTATCCACGAGTTCGCGTCGACCCGTTGCAGGCGGTGGAAATGTCTACAGGCTCATAGCTCGGCATGCATCCGATGGTAGAAAGATGACCGCGCCGAGCCCAGTCGTTTTCCGCCCTTAGCCGGGGACAGGCTGGGACTTCGGCACCGGCACCGGGCGGAGGATGCCGCCGCAGATGAAGTTCGCGTAAGGGACCGGGCGGTGGCCTGGGATCGGCGGTTGCCTGCCGCAGTGGGACTCGAGCCAAAGTACCCGCGGGTCCTTGCCGGCCGGAGACACAGGCAGCACGAATACCCGCACGTAGTCCCTGCGGATATCCGCGCGCAGCACGGCCAGGGTCGGAGCGGGCACGTTGCCGAGGAATCCGCCGATCGGCAGCACTTCCCTGCCGCTGAACAGGATGAAGTCCGCCGCGAGCCCGGAGGTGTCCGCGCCGAACAGCGCGTCGCCAGGAGGCGCCGCGAGTTCCATATGCCGGGCTGCCTGCGCCAGGCTGGGCGCGGCGGCGGCTAGCGCCTGGTTGTTGTGAGCGGTCGCCGCGGACTCGAACGGGGTGTCAAACGGCCCGAGTTCGCGTATGACGCAGTTCACTGATGCCGCCGCCGGCAGCAGAAGTATCGCGGCACAGGCGAACGCGGCCGCGGTGAGGTTCCCGGCCAGGCCAGAGGCGGGCAGCAGTAGCTGAACGGCGGCAGACACCGCGATGACCAGGGCTATTGCCGTGAGAATGGCCGGACCCGTCACGGTACCCGACATCAGGTAGGCGCCGTAGCCGAGGCAGCCGAGCACTGTCGCGGCCATGATCAGCCGCACCGTGCGCGACCAGGGAGGTGGTCCGCAGGCGGCGACGCCGGCACCGCAAAGCGCGGCAACCGCGGGGACGAGCGCAGCGACATAATACGAGTTGATATAGGTGCCGGTACTAAAGAACAGGGCGGTTATCAGCCACCACGCACCCCACAGCACGACGGCAGCGCGCAGCGGGTCCCGCCTGTCCCGCCCGCGCCGGGAGATGAGCACGCCAAGCGCGCCGACGGCGGCCGCGGGCAGCAGCCAGCCGCCGTCCGCACCGAACGGGCCGCCGAGCAGACGATGCCAGCTTGCCTTGATGCCGAAGGTCTCGGCGTTCAGCAAATGTCCGTTTTCTCTTGCCGCGACCAAGATCGGTGAAGGCGGCCCTGCGACGGTTGCCCAGTTACCTGTGAGCCTGCCAACGCCGTTGTAGTCGAAGACCTGCGTGTACATAGAATTGTCCCCGCTGCCGTCCGCATAGGGCCGGTCGTGCGACGGCACCAGCGAAACGGCGGTCATCCAGGCAAGCGACACTACGGCGGTGACCAGCCCGGCAAGCGCGACATGCGCGCACCTTACGCGCAGTTTCTTGGCGGGCGCGGCGACCAGGTACGCGGCGGCCAGCGCGGGCAAGACCAGCCAGGCCTGGATCATCTTGGCCTGGAAGGCCAGGCCAACCCAGAGGCCGGCGACCAGCAACTGCCGCAGCGACCCGGAGAGCAGCGCGGCGGAAGTGGCATCCGCGGCGAGGACGAGAAGCAGGATGAGCAGCGAGTCAGAGACGTTGCCCCGGCCGAGCAGCACGGTGACCGGCGTGACCGCGAGTACTGCCGCGCCGGTCAGGCCGGCCAGCGGCCCGGCTAGCCGGCGGATCGCACGGTAGAGCACGAGGACCGTGAGCACGCCCTCGATCACCTGCGGCAGCACGATGGCCCAGATGTGAAAGCCGAATACCCGCAACGACAGCGCCTGCACCCACAGCGCACCAGGCAGCTTGTCCACGGTGACGGTACCAGCCGGGTCGAACGCGCCGAAGATGAAGTCATGCCAGCTCTGCGACATGCTCCTGGCCGCCGCGCCGTAGTACGGCTCGATGCTGGCGCCCGCCATTCCCCAGCCGTACGCGAGCGCCGCCACGAGCGCGATGGCAAGCAGCGTCGGCCTGGCCCAGGCAGGCTGATCCGCTGGCGAGCGCCACAGCGAAAGGCGCCGGTCACTTGTCTCTATGGAGCTGAATACTAGGTCCGCGGTGGCCCGGGCCGCTGCCTTTGTCCCCGATGTCTTCTGGAGAAATTCGCAACCGCCGGCGGCGACCTTCAGTCCTAAGAGTTGACGCATAGGACACTCACGGAAAGGTCGGAAAATGTTTCGCCCCAACTGGAAAGCTGCCGTACTGGCGGCCAGCGCGCTTTGCCTGCTGAGCACAGGAGCGGCATCGGCAATGGCTGCGCCCGCAGGCTCGGCACCCTGGAGGACGGTCGGTCCTGGCTGGTCGGTCGTCCAGTACCTGAAAGCCAGTCCCAACAAACCAGGTGAGGAGTTGTTTTACCTAGCCAGCCCCACAGGCAAGAAGTACCTCTTCTATTCGCTGAAAGCGACCCCAGAAGCCGGCGAGGACCTGGTGGACTGGTCGGGTGACGGCCAGCGAGTTCTGCTCAACTCCCAGCTATCTCACGCCTCTCCGGACAAGATCGAGCAGGTGAGCCTGGTCACTGGCAAGGTGATCACGAGATTTACGTGGCCGGGCAACATCTCTCCCGTCGGATACACCAAGCCCGACGGCCTCAATATCCTCGGTATCAGCTTCGCCGGCAAGAATTGGCAGCTTCTCCGGTACAACCTGCGCGGGAAGCTGCAGAAAGTGCTGGCCTCTGGCAAGAGTGCTTACCCGAATCCTCTTTACGCGCGAAACGGCGCCTTCTTGGTCGCGGGAACGACCAGCGGCCTTGAGGAAATCAGCAACCTTGGCGGTGTCATCGCGCATTTCAAGGTGCCAGATAAGGTCGAGTTCTGCGGTCCGCAGCGCTGGTGGAATCAGGACAGTGTCCTCGCCGTGTGCTACTCGCACGGTTTGAAGCCGTCGAGGGACCGGCTCTGGCTGCTGAACGTGGAGACAAGACGCTGGCAGCGCTTCAGCACTCCTTCGAAGACCGAGCTCGAGTCGAACGCATGGCAGATCAAGAGCGGCATTTACATGCAGGATGACTACACCTGCGGGGTCATCGGGCAGCAATGGCGTAACGGCTCCACCCACGTGATCAAGGTGGCCGGCAACGACAGCGCGTACATCGTCACCGGGATCGGTTCGCGGCTCCTGGTCCGGACTGAGCAAAAGTGCGGGAAAGCGAGCCCGTCATCCCTGGTGTGGTTCAACCCGGCGACCAAGTCGGTTAGCTACCTAATTCGCCCGAAGGGCAACACGGTCGGCGTCGTGTTTGCGCAGGCTTTCGGCGAGCAACCATGATCGGCTAGCCCTAGGACTGATAGTCCTACCTGCTGACAGTCAAGACATTTGACTGTCAGCAGGCTTTTCTCGCGCCCGACGTGGTGCTTTATGTGCTCTTGCGACCCGGCCGTGGCGACTTGGCAGCCGCGACAGGAACAAGTCGGTAGCTGATAGCGTTGCCCTAGCGGTGCCGTTGTGCGCCGTCCCGCAGGCGGACCGCCTGCGCGGTCGCTTGTGTGAGCTGTCCGCCGCAAGAGCGCATCTGTGTTGCGCCGCTGTCGTTGACTGTCTGTCACGTCGCGGCCCCCACCACAGCGATGGAGCTTGCACTTTCATGCCTAACACCCACGCGCGCCGTACCGCGCCCGCGAACTACCGCCGCAAGCCACGGCGCCCGCATGCCAGCGCGCCCCGGCAGGACAAGCCCGCCCGGCCGCGCTCGGAACTGGACCTGGCCCTAGCGGCCGCCGCCGCGTTGCCTGAACCGCCTGTCACGGACTTTGACGAACTCGGCCTCGACCCGAGGATCGTGGCGCACCTGACCGCGCGCGGCATTACGGTGCCGTTCGCGATCCAGGCCCGTGCCCTGCCCGACGCCATGGCCGGCCGGGATGTGCTCGGCCGGGCTGAAACCGGGTCGGGCAAGACCCTTGCCTTCGGCCTGCCAATGATCAGCCGGCTAGCAGCGATGCAGGGCCGCCCGCGCTCGAGGTCGCCGCGCGGGCTGGTGCTGGTCCCGACCCGCGAACTTGCCGAGCAGGTCGCTGAGGTTCTCAGGCCGCTCGGGCGCAGTCTTGGCCTTCTGGTTACCACCGTCTACGGCGGGGTTTCCATCGTGCGCCAGATTGACCGGCTGCAAAGGGGCGTCGATATCGTGGTCGCCACTCCAGGCCGCCTGATCGACCTGCTTGACCGGAAAGCGTGCTCGCTGGCCGACGTCGAGGTAACGGTGCTCGACGAAGCTGATCACATGGCCGATCTGGGATTCCTGCCGTCCGTCACCCAAATACTTGACCTCACCCCGGCCGGCGGTCAGCGGCTGTTCTTTTCTGCCACCCTTGACCGCGGCGTTGACCAGCTAGTGCGGACCTACCTTGCCGATCCTGTACTGCACGCGGTGGAACCGCAGGCTCTCGCGGCCGGAGCGGCCGAGCACGTCACGCTGGCAGTCGATACGGCCGAGAAGCTGGCGGTCGCCTCCGCGCTAGCAGGCCGGCCGTCAAGGACGCTGTTCTTCGTCCGTACCAAGCACGGAGCTGACCGGCTCGCTCAGCAGTTGTCGCGTGCGGGGGTACCGGCGGCGGCGATACACGGAGACCGGAACCAGAGTCAGCGCCAGCGTGCACTCGGCGCCTTCGCCGCCGGCCATCCGAGGGTCCTGGTCGCGACCGATGTCGCCGCTCGCGGGATCCACGTCGACGGCGTCGAGCTCGTCGTCCACTTCGACCTGCCGCGCGATCACAAGGACTACCTGCACCGCTCAGGCCGAACCGCGCGGGCCGGCGCGACCGGGCTGGTCGTGGCGCTGGCGCGACACGACGAGGTGCGGCACCTTGAGCTCCTGCAAGACGCGGCAGGCGTGAAGCCGGCCAGGCACAGTGACGTGACGGCTAGTCACCCGGCCGTGGCGCAGATCGCGAGCACCGGCACACCGGTGCCGCCCCCGCCCGCGGTCTCGGCCAGGCCCCGTCCGGCCGATGCGCCGCCGCGTGTCAGGCGCCAGCAAGCTGGCGAGCGCAGCCGGGCAAGCGGCCAGTCCGATCGCCCGGGCAGACGCGCACAAGCAGGCCTTCAGTCCGGTCGCCCACGTCAGCCTGGCGGAGCACGTCAGCCAGCCGGGACACGCCAGCCCAGCGGAGCGCGCAGGAACCCGCGCGGCGCACCGGCCGGCCGCCCCTGACTTCGCCATACTGTATTTGGCGCGGATCCGGGTATACCCTAAATAAGGTATGCCCGGATGAGACGGAAAAGAGCATGTCGTGCGCTATGCCAGGACTAGTCGCTTACTGTTTGCCGGAATGCTCGCCAGCCTGGCGCTGCTGATCGCGCCCCAGGCATCCGCTCTCGCGGCGCCAGCCGGAGCGGCTCACGTCACCAGCCCGGTCTCCGCCTCGCTGCGGAAATTCTGCGCGACCGTGCATGTCCCGTGCAAGGGGCAGTGGATACGCGTGGGGCACAGGTCCGTCTATGCGCTGAGCACCAGCTTCGCCCTCAAGGGTGACGGAAAGGCGATCCCGCTTGTCACGGGCTGTCACAACGAGGGGTACTGCACCGTGAGCGACGTTGGCGGGGGTAAGTGCTGGAGCGATAACAGCCAGAGCGGTAACGGGGTCAAGGTTGTGCTCAACAACTGCGATCCCAATAGCGCGGGCCAGTCATGGTACGTGGTTTCTGGCTACGGCGGCCCGGGTGTCAGCTGGATAGTCCAGAACAACTACGAGTGCCTGAACGATCCTTACGGCACTAACGGCAGCGGAACCCAGCAGCAGATCTGGAACTGCTATTCGACGGAATATGAGGACTACGGGCTTACCGGCGTCGGACCGCAGACCACGCAGTACCTGCTCGCCGTCGACGGCGAGAACCCGTCGTCGGGTTCGAGTGCATGCCTTAGCGATGACGGCAACAGCAATTCCGGCGCTCCCCTGGTGATCGAGTCCTGCAACAGCGGAGACAACCAGCGGTGGTTCTGGGCGGCGAACTAGACGGCCATGAGTGAGCTACCTGGTGCGTGGCTAAGGCAGCTCAGGGAAGCCGCGGGGTTGACGCAGGAAGAACTGGCCGAGCGAGCGGGACTGGCGACCAGGACGATCAGCAACCTGGAGAGCGACCGCGTGCGCCGGCCGCACCCGAGGTCGCTGCAGGTGGTCGCGAAAGCGCTCGGCCTGTCAGAGGAGGCGGCCGGTGAACTGCGGGCCAAGTTCCTGCCTGGCCGATATCCCGAACCACGTGCCACAGTAGTGCCCAGGCAGCTTCCGCCCGCGGTGGCGCCGTTCGCCGGCCGCCTGGCGGAGGTAGCGCGGCTTGACCAGTGGCTGGAACGGGCGAGGAACGATACCTCCGGTGCGGCGGTGTTCGCGATCGGCGGGATGGCTGGGGTCGGCAAGAGCGCACTGGCAATCCACTGGGCCCACCGGGTCGCGGGCGAATTCCCCGACGGCCAGCTTCACGTCAGCCTCGGCGGTGATGACCTGGCTGGCCAGCGAGCTGATGTCGCTGAGGCGCTTACCGGGTTTCTCCTCGCTCTCGGCGTCGCGCCGAAACTGATCCCGGCGAGCCTGGAAGACCGGTCGGCGCTGTACAGGCGGATGCTCACCGGCCGCCGAGTACTGGTCCAGATCGATAACGCGAGGGACGCCGCGCAGGTCAGGGCGCTGCTTCCAGATGCGGTCGGTTGCTCGGCCGTCATCACGAGCCGCGCGCAGCTCACCGACCTGGCGGTGGGCGAAGGCGCCAGGCTGCTTAACCTTGATGTACTCAGCGGGCCTGAGGCCGAGCAGCTGCTGACAGCCAGGCTCGGAGCTGACCGGGTTCGCGAAGAGCCGCAGGCGGTACTTGACCTGATCGCGCTCTGCGCGCGACTGCCGCTGGCACTTGTCATCGTGGCAGCCAGGGCCGCCGTGTCGGGATGGCCGCTGTCGGTCCTGGTCACCGAGCTGACCGATGAAGGAAAGCGGCTCGACGCGCTGGACCTCGGCGACTCGGTCACCGACGTGCGCTCGGTGTTTTCCTGGTCATGCAGGCAGCTCAGTGCCGACGCCGGGAGGCTGCTGCATTTGCTGTCCTTGCACCCGGGACCTGACTTCGCGGCGCCGGCCGCGGCCAGCCTTGCCGGGCTGCCAGCGGGCCGGGTCAAGGCGGCGCTCCGTGAGCTGGCCCAGGCGAGCCTGATCACCGAGCACCGGCCTCGCCGGTACAAGCTGCACGACCTGCTCAGGCTCTATGCGGCCGAGCAAGCGCAAGCGACCTGCGAAGAGGCGGAACTGGAAGCGGCGACCGGCCGGATGCTCGACCATTACCTGCATACGGCGGTCTCGACCGCTCACCTCATCGATCCCGCAGAAGACAGCCCGCCGGCCACTGCGGCACGGCCAGGTGCGGTACCTGAGGTGGTCACGACCTACGAGCACGCCATGTCGTGGTTCAGCGAGGAGCACCAGGTACTTGTCGCCGTGACCAGGCAGGCAGCCGGCGCCGGATATGACGAGTACGCCAGCCAGCTCCCGCACGCGATGGCGCCCTTCTTCGACCTCAGCGGTCGCTGGCATGAACTTAACGCCGTTGAGCATCTCGCGCTGGAGTGCGCGCAACGTCAGGACGACATGGTCGGTCAGGCTCGGGCGCATCGCCTGCTCAGCCGCGTGAATCAGCGGGTCGGGGACACTGACCTCGCCGTGGCTCACCTGAATCGTGCTCTCGGCCTGCTTGCCAGGACAGGCGACCTTGCCGAGGAAGCCAGGGTGCATCTGCATTTCAGCGTCCTGTATGACATCGACGGGCAGATTGACCGCTCGCTGGCGAGCGCGCTGCGGGCACGGGACCTCGCCCAGGCGGTCGGCCATCAGCCGCTGCTGGCGAAGGCATGCAACAACATCGGCTATGACTATGCCAGGCTCGGGGATCTTGACCAGGCACTCAGATACTGCTCCCAGGCGATGCACATGCTGAGATACCAGGTAAGCCATCCGGGGCTAGAAGCGAGCACCTGGGACAGCCTGGGCCTGGTGTATCTCCGGCTCGGTGACTTTGACCAGGCGATCGCGAATTACCGGCGCGGTGCCGAACTATTCGGGCTTATCGGGATCAAGTTCCTCACGGCGGACACTCTCAGCCATCTGGGCGACGCCTGGCTCGCCGCAGGCGAAGCTGATCAGGCAAGGCAGGCGTGGCGTCAGGCGCTCACGATACTCACCGAGCTTTCGCACCCGAGAGCCAGTCAGATCAGGCAGAAACTCGGCGGCATCACCGTAATCCCGTTGGAGGTTTCCTCAAGTAGTAGTTGAGCAGCCTGGCCAGCGCTGCCCGCTGATCGGCGGCGCGGTCGTGCTCGCTCGCCAGCTCGGCCGCGTAAGCGCCGAGCAGTTCATGCAGGGCATACCGGTTCGGCCCGGCGCGATTGATCATGCAGACCCCGGCAAGCGCATCGAGTTCCCTCTCCGCGTCGGCGACCGGCTGAGCGGTCAGGGCCGCGATTGCCGCCGGCCCGAACTCGGCCGCGGGATGCAGGCTGGCGAACCTGAAAACCCTGGCCGTCGTCGGTTCCAGGTGACGGTATGACCAGGAGAAGGCGGCCCGCAGGTCCGCGCCCACCCGGCCGGTCAGGTCGGCGGGTACCTGCCCGAGCGGCACATGCGGTCGCGTCGCGGCCCTGGCCGCGATCACGCTCAGCGCCAGCGGCAGCCGTGCGCTCGCGTCGATTATTCGCCCGACCGCGTCAGGATCGCTCGCCAGCTTGGCCTCGCCCAATCTGCCAGCAAGCACCTCACGCGCATCGTCCCAGGTCAGAAGGTCAAGCACCACTGGCCGGGCAGCCTCGATCGCGGCCAGGCCAGCCAGCTGATTCCGGCTCGTGACCACCACCCGGCAGGTCGGAGAGCCGGGAAGCAACGGCCGAACCTGCGCGACATCATGAGCGTTGTCCAGGAGCACGAGCATGCGCTTGCCGGCGAGCAGGCTACGGTACAGCCCTAGCTGAGCGTGCTCGGCAGAAGGAAGCTGACCGGCCGGCACCCCCAGCGCGGTCAGGAACCCCCGCGCAGCTTCGGCGACCGGCATCGGCGTTCCCGACGGATCGAAGCCGCGCAAGTCCAGGTAAAGCTGCCCGTCGGGGAAGTCAGCCGCGACCTGGTGCGCCCACTGCACCGCCAGCGCGGTCTTGCCTATCCCGGCCATTCCGCCGATCGTCGCGATGGCGGCCGCGCCGCCCGGCTGCCCGAGCAGTTGCGAGAGGGCTGCGAGCTGGCGGGACCGCCCGGCGAAATACGGAACTGCCGGAGGTAACTGCCTGGGTGCGCCCGTACCCGGCGTACGGCCGGCCGGGCGGCGGCCGGCCGCTACGACAAATTGCGCACGCGGGGGGCCGTCGAGTTCAAGTGCGTCGGCGATGCGGCTGACCGAGTCACGGTACGGCCACCTGGTGCGACCGCGTTCCAGGTCGCTGATCATGCGAAGGCTCAGCCCGGAGCGCTGCGCCAGCCGGTGCTGCGACAACCCGGCCGAGAGGCGGGCCGCGCGCAGCCGCTGCCCGAATCCCTTGTCGTCATCGCCCAATGCGAGACCCTCACGTCGCGGCTGCCTTCTTTGTTTAAGAAAGGACAGTACCCGCCGACGTGAGGGCCATTGACTACAGTTCGCCGGCGATCGTGCCCCATTCTGAGCTTGAGCTGATGGGGGCTCTCAGGCCGCTGCTGGTGAGCTGGGTACCGACGGACGACGCGGTCAGGCCGTAAGGGGCAGAGAAGTTGTTGTTGTTGCCATTGATGAGTGGTACCGCACGTCCGTTCTGGTCGGCGGTGTCGGCGACCCACAAGGTGGCGGCTGTCTCACCGCACGGCTGCAAGGTGACAGAGCCGCTGCCGTTGCTGCTGCTGACTCCGAGGCACTCACCGGTCCAGGTCGCATCGGGCGCGTAGTCGATCTCGTAGACGTCGTCGCTGCCGAAGTGCATGTTCATCGCCGAGCTCATCAGCCCGGCCTCGTAGAAGTCGCTGACCGTGCCCTGGATTTCCAGCACCCAGTCCTCGCCTTGGTTGGTGGTGCTGGCGGCGGAGATCGTAACGGCCTCGCCGGTTGACGCGCTGGTGCCTGACGGATGCGAGACCGCGAGCACGTCACTCGTGCCGGTGCTCAGCGGATAGAAACTGGTGCAGAGGGAACCGCATTGCGCGGTGGCCGCGCTGGCAGGAACCGCGGCGAAGGTGGTACAGAGGGCGGCGGCCAGGGCCATGACACCGCCAAGTACGGCAGCGGTCCTGGCGGGCACTTTAAGTCCGATCATCTTTCTCCTCGGGATCTGCTCGTTCCCGGCGGCGGCCGGGCTGCTTCCCGATCATCGCCTCGGGCATGTGAGCCGGTCGTGAGCGCGGCGTGAGGCGCGGACGCCGCTACCGGCACGGCCGCCACGGCGGCCCTGCCGCTGGGATGCTCCCGCTCAGCGCGTCGTACTGCAGTTGCTGGTGAGCCGAGTCGTCGAGGCCGTGCTGGCGGGCATGACTGAGTGCCTGGCAGCAGGCCTCGGCGGCCTGGCCGATTCTGCCGCACCTGGCCAGTGCGGTGACGAGCAGGCAGGTGATGCCGAAGTCACCCGGCCAGGCGGCGGCAAGCCGCTCGAGATCAGGGAAGATCTCGCGGTGCATGCCAAGCATGATCGCTGCCTCGCAGCGCGCCATCTCGACCGCCAGGCGCGCCTGCTCAAGGCGCAAGGCAGGCCCGACGGCGAAGGACCGCCCGCCCGCATCCGCGAACGGGCTGCCGCGCCACAGGCGAAGGGCGTCGCCCGCTTCCCCCCAGGCGGCCCTGGCATCATCTTGCATCAGGCTGAGCCTGGCCCGGCCGGCCAGATCGGCGAACACGTCGGCGTCGGTCTCGACGGCTGGAAGCTGGTAGCCGGCCGATCCGGCGACGATGGCACGGTAGGGCGGGCACTCGGCCCTCGGCGGCATCTCGGGCACGGCGGACGCGAACCGTTCCCGCATGGCGAGGATAGCGCTGCGCAGCCGGGCCGAGGTCTGACCGTCAGGCTCCCGCTCGGGCCACGCCTTGCGCTGGATGTCGCCCGACGTAGCGATGTTGCCCGGGGCGACGGCCAGGATGAGGGCCAGCACGGCCCCCATCGAGCTCAGCGTCACCTCATGGCCTTCCCAGGCGACGACGGTGGGACCGAGAATGCCAACGGTGATACCCGAACCCGAATGTCCGTTTGCCGGGCGGACATCCATCATCAGCTGGTCACCTGCCAGGAGGACAGCGCTTCTTTCCTGATCACGTTCCTGATCACGATGACGATATGACGGCCTGCCTGGTCAACGGAACAGGCGTACTTACCGGCAATTTTCCAGAAAAGATGCGGTCCCCGGCACGGCCCGGGCCAGGCCCCGCCAGCGAGCCGGCCGTAAAATGGCCGCAGGGCCCCGGCGTGAGCGGGGACCGAGCGCGGACAAAGTCCCGAGCTAGTGGAGGTGCCAGATGGCCGAGCTTCCGCCGCCGCCGGAGGGAATAGTGCTAGCTCACTTCATCGTCTCGGACGATGTCGAGCGCTCGCGGCGCTTCTACACCGAAGTACTCGGCGGAAGGGTCGTCTTCTCAGGAGACGTCACCTATGTCGCGCTGGCTAATAGCTGGATCATCATCAATGTCGGCGGAGGCCCGACGGACGACAAGCCGGAAGTCACGCTGGAGACGCCGCGCGATCCCGACCGGGTCAGCAGCTTCCTCAATATCCGGGTCAGGGACATCGAGACTTTGTACGCGGAATGGAGCGCACGGGGCGCCCAGTTCCTGACGCCGCCGAAACAGCACCAGTACGAGAAGCGCTGCTACATCCGCGATCCCGACGGTCATCTGATCGAAGTGGGACAGACCACGGATCCAGAAGGAGACTGGTACCCCGCTCACTGGCCGCCGGGCACGCGCGCCGGCGATTCGGAGTGACGGACAGGTCATGACCACCGCGATTATCGGCACGGGCGGGCTCGGATCGGTTATCGCCCGCCTGCTCGCCGCGGGCGGTGAGCCCTTGCGGCTCTCGAGCGCTGACCGCGAGTCAGCACGACGGCTGGCCGCGCAGATCGGCGGCACGACGGTCGCCGCGCTCGACAACCGCGACGCCTTGCATGGCGCCGATGCCGTCGTCCTCGCCCTGCGGTTTACCGTGCTTGAAGGGGTCATAGCCGAGATCGCCGGCTCGCTGGCCGGCAAGCTCGTCGTCGTGCCGAGCAATCCGGTCACCGCTGACGCGCAGGGGAACCTCTCGCGTGTCCTGCCTGAGGGGCAGTCCTCCGGCGAGGCGCTGGCCGGGTGGCTGCCGGCGGGGACGCAGTTGGCCATGGCGTTCGGGACCATTTCGGCCTCGGTACTTGAATCCGCCAGCGACCGGTCACCCGAGCCTGCGGTCCTTTTCTACGCGAGCGACGGCGAGCGCGCAGGCGAGGAAGTCGAGCGGCTGATCAGGACGGCTGGCTTCGAGCCGGTGAGGATCGGCGGGATCAGGCAATCCGGCCGGCTAGAGGTGAACGGCGACCTCCACGATCTCGTTGTCGGCCCCGCGCGGGCGCGGTCGCTGATCGGCGGTGCGACCCGCCATGCCCGATGACTGAAGAGACACCGTTCGCGGCGGACCTCTACCGGGGGGCGGCGGCCGTCTACGACCGGTATCGCCTGCCTTATCTAGCGGAGATGATCGAGGATCTGGTTCGCCGCGCGGGAGTCTCAGGAAACGGACGGCTGTTAGACCTGGCCTGCGGGACCGGCCAGCTCGCCTTTCCGCTACGCCGCTGGTTCGCCGAGGTGTGGGCCGTGGACCAGGAGCCCGACATGATCAGGGTCGTCCGGTCCAAGGCCGCCGCCGAGCAGGCGCGGAACCTGCGGCCCGTGCTGTCGAGCGCTGAGACGCTGAACGCGCAGCCCGGGTACTTCGAGCTGGCCGTCGCAGGGAACGCCTTCCACCGGCTGGACAGGGATCTGGCGGCCAGCTTGATCCTGAGCTGGCTCCAGCCGGGCGGGCACCTGGCGCTTTGCTGGTCTTCCCAGCCCTGGTCAGGTACGCGAACCTGGCAGCGAACCCTCTCTGTCGTCCTTGACAGGTGGAAGGCCGCGCTTGGCGCAGAAGGCCGGATCCCGGCAGGCTGGGAAGAAGCGCGGGTTCGCAGGCCGGACTCCCTGGTGCTCTCAAAGGCCGGATTCGAGCCGGCCGGAAGCCGCGAGTTCACCATCGAGCACCGCTGGACCCTGCCCGCGCTAGCCGGGCTCATCAGATCGACATCCTTCCTCCCGGCCTCGGTACTCGGCAGTCAGGCCGCCGCGTTCGACGCCGACCTCGCAGCCAGCCTCGGCCCCGACAGCCAGGACGGCGTCCTGACCGACACCGTAAGTTTCATCTGCGAACTGGCCAGGAAGCCCGCTCGAAATTGACTTCGTCGACCTTGGTAAAGGGTCCGCGCTGGTCGCTAACCTCAACTCTCAGGTCTGGCGGAACGCGGGCGGAAAGAAGCGTGATTGCCTGCCTGCTGTTTAGGCGGGCTCTATCACCCTGCTCACGATCCACGCGTGTTTGCCGACCTGGCGGACGCGGGTGAAGCCGTTCTGCTCGAAAAGCTCGACCGTTGCGCTGAACAGGAAGCGGCCCTGTGCCTGGCGGCCGGCGGTCACCTCGGAGATCGCCTCGACACGCCCGCCGCCAAGATGGGCGATCTGGTCGAGCGCGCCTTCCAGCGCCGCCCGCGCGATGCCCTGACCGCGTTGCTTCCGGTCAACGAAGAAGCAGGTGATCCGCCAGTCCGGAGGCGGCGGAGCGGTCTTGTCGTACTCGCGCTTGTGCTTGATGCCCGGCAGTTCACCTGGGCGGCCGTATTGGCACCAGCCCTGCGCGGAGCCGTCCTCGTCGATGACGAGCGCGGCATGCGCGCGGCCTTGCCGGACCCGGCGCTCCTTTTCCGCGCGGTTGTGCGCCGCGTCCGTCCGGGACACCTCGGGGTGATAGGCCATGCACCAGCAGCCGCCGAAGATCCCGTTGTTGCGCTCGACGAGTTCGGCGAAGGCGGCCCACGTTGATGCGTCGAGCGGCCGGATCGTGTGCGGCATTGCCCTCCTCCTGGGTTAGCGCTGCCTCTGCTGGGTCAGGAATCCCTCGCCGCGGTCGGCGGATCCTTCAGCAGTCCCGACTGTAGGGGGCGTTCCGGACGATCGGCTTCCTGGTTAACCTGTTCAGGTGTCAGCCGAAATCAGCCCCACCGGGCGGGCGCTGCGGGTCCTTGAGCTCCTGCAGGTCCAGCCCGGCATCACCGCCGCCCGGCTCGCGGCGCAACTCGGCGTGACCGAACGCGCGGCCCGCCGCTACATCGCGATCCTGCGCGAGGCAGACATCCCCGTGGAGTCCGCCCCTGGGCCCTACGGCGGCTACCGGCTCGGCCGCGGCATCCGGCTGCCGCCGCTGGTATTCAGCGCCGCCGAGGCGCTTGGCCTGGTCATGGCCGTGCTCGATGGCAGCCACGCGGCTGCGGACGCCGACGACCCGGTCGGCGCTGCCCTCGGCAAGATCATCCGGGTGCTTCCGGAGAACGTCGGCCGACAGGCCGACGTCATGCGCCGCCATGCCTCCGCCGCGCCGGACCACGGGGCTGTCCGCCCGGGAACGGAAACCGCGAGCGCACTGGTCGCAGCTGTCGCGGCCCAGCGCCGGGTGAGCATCGGCTACCGCAGCGAGGCGGGCAGACAATGGAAAGAAGAGGTCGACCCGTGGGCCGTCGTCGTGCGGCACAGCCGCTGGTACCTGCTGTGCCGCTCGCACCGCGCCCAGGCGGTCCGCGCCTACCGGATCGACCGGATCCAGTCCGTCTCCGCAGGCGGCCACCAGTTCGCTGCTCCAGGGGACCTGGACTACGTGGACCTGCTTGAGCGGCACCTGGGAGACGGCTGGGAATTCAGCGCCAAGGTCGTGTTCGATGCCCCGTGTGACGAAGTCGCCCGGTACGTCAGGCCGCCGATGGGCCACCTTGAGCCCGCCGAAGACGCCGCACAGTGCGTCCTGACCGGCACCACCAGCAACCCGGCGATGTACGCCGGGGAGTGGCTGGCGGCGATCCCGGTCCGGTTCCATATCGAGGGCGGTCCCGAACTCCGCGCCGCCGTCGTCGCCGTCGCCGACCGGCTGACAGCCGCCCTGGCCGCAGGACACTCGCCCCGAGTCTAGTCGGGCAGGCGCAAGGCCTGCTGTGTCAGCGACCCGAGGTCGGGGCCCTTCGCAGTCGGTGTGGGATGCCCAGGTTCGCGCGGCGCTGGCTGTGCGACAATTCGGTTGTGTCCGACACTGCGGACGAGGCCGCCCCGCTCGTCCCGCAAACGTTCCCGGAAGCCGGAACCGGCGCCTCTGCGCCGTCATCCCCGGCAGCGCTGCCGCCGTTGGCTACGGCCCCGGTGCTTGGCGTCGCGGTCGCGGTGGCCGCCCTCTTGGTCGGGTTCTCTGACCGGTACGGCTATCACAGGGACGAGCTGTATTTCCTTGCCTGCGGCCGGCACCTGGCCTGGGGCTATCCGGACCAGCCGCCGCTGGTCCCGCTGATCGCCCGGCTGATGTCGGACCTGGCCCCCGGCTCGCTGGTGCTATTGCGGCTGCCGTCCGCGCTGGCTGTCGGCGTGCTGGTGGTGCTGACGGCGCTGACGGCGCGTGAGCTTGGCGCCGGCCGCGCGGCGCAGGTGCTGGCCGCCGCGGTGATCGCGGTGGCCCCGGTGGTCACCGGTTCCGGGCACCTGCTCAGCACGACGACCTTCGACCTGCCGGCCTGGGCGCTGCTGACCTGGCTGCTTGTTCGCCTCCTGCGGACCGGCGACCAGCGCCTTTGGCTCGCGGCCGGGCTGGCGGCCGGGGTTGGGCTGATGGACTCCGACCTGGTCGCGTTCCTGATCGTCGCCGTGGTCATCGCGTTGCTGGTGGTCGGGCCCAGGGTGCCGTTCCGTTCACCATGGTTCTACGCGGGCGGGGCGCTCGCCCTGGTGATCTGGTCGCCTTACCTGGCCTGGCAGGCCGGTCACGGCTGGCCTGAGCTGACCGTCGCGCGGTCGATCGCGGCCGGCCAGTCCGGCACGTCGGCGCCGTGGTGGCTGATCTTGCCCGAGCAGTTCGTCCTGGTGGCCTGGTACTTCGCGCCGATCTGGATCGCCGGGCTGGTCAGGCTCTTCCGCGACCCAGGGCTGCGGTGGTGCCGGGCGGTCGGCGTCGCGTATCCGGTGCTTGCCGTGGCATTCATGGCCACCGGCGGCAAGCCGTACTACCTCGCCGCGATGTTCCCTGTTCTGCTGGCGGCCGGTGCCGAACCGGCCGTGCGCTGGCTCGGGCGCGAACGGGTGCGGCTGCGCCGGGGCCTTTTGGCCGCCGCGTTTGTGATCAGTCTCGTCGAGGTGCCCATCACGCTGCCTGTCCTGCCGACATCCGTAGTCCACGACACGCCGATCGTGGCGCTGAACTACGATGCCGGCGAGACCATCGGCTGGCCCGCATTCGTCGGCGAGATCGCCGCGGTCTACCGTTCGCTGCCGGCCGCGCAGCGCGCCAGCGCGACGGTGCTCGCGAGCAACTACGGCGAGGCAGGCGCGGTGGACAGGTTCGGGCCCGCCGACGGCCTGCCTCCCGCCTACAGCGGCCACATGTCGTTCTGGTACTGGGGTCCGCCGCCCGCCTCGGCCACCACGGCGATCGTCGTCGGCTACTCGCGCGCTCAGCTCGACTTCTGCGGCTCGCTGCGACTGGCGGCCCGGCTGAACAACCATGAGCAGGTCAGCGATGACGAGCAGGGTGCCCAGGTATGGATCTGCCGTAACCTGCGAGCTAGCTGGCGGGCCATCTGGCCGTCGCAGCGGTCGTTCGGCTGAAGGTCCCGGCACCGCCGGAGCGAAGGCGCTGTTGCCCGACCAGACGGCATGGTAGTCGTGAATAGAGGCAATCTCGCCCGAGGATGTCACTGCAAGACCTGACGGCAACCATGACCCGTCGATGCTGCCTGGCGGCG
>DATJLT010000111.1:0-4921 GCA_035509195.1 Streptosporangiaceae bacterium
CTCAGCGTTGCACGCGTCCTCGACGGCAGCCTTGAAGCCTTCAGGAAGCTCGGGCAGGTCGAAATCCATGCGAGCGACAAAGGGTTCCATGTTTCCGCCGGTCACCAGAGAACCGTAGTCGCGGAAGACGACGCCGCAGAGCACATGCAGACCGGAGTGGGTACGCATCAGCGCCGTACGGCGGTCGTCTTCGACCGCGCCGCTCACGGCGGTGCCCGGTGCGGGCACGGGGTCGCCCTCGGCCGGGATCAGGTACAAGTCGTCGCCCTTGCGGGCGCCGACGATGCGGGTCTGGACGCCACCCCACAGGAGGACGCCGTGGTCGGGAGGCTGGCCGCCGCCGCCAGGGTAAAAGGCAGAGCGATCAAGTACGATGCCGTCTTCGCCGGCCGCGAGCACGGTCGCGTCCCAGTGGCGCAGCGACTGGTCATCTAGTTCAAGTCGCTGGGTGCGCCAGTTGTCCTCAGTCAAGAAGATCTCCTTACCAGGGTCCGTACGGGCCCTGATGCGAAGACCCGCCCCGCCCGCCGATCTCCCTTACCTTAGGACGGACGTCGGTCAGGTAGATGGCGGCGCCGATGAAGGCAGCGACAGGAAGGATACTGATCGCGACCGCGACGCCAGCTTGGCCCAGGTAGGCCACGCTGTAGAGACCGATAGCCGCGGCGACACCCGTAATGATCAGCCAGAGCGGCTTAGTCTGCTTGCTCGCGGCAGGGAACGCCGCTGCGGGGCGGATGATCGCGTCGACAAACGCCCAGACCTCGACGATCAGCGCGGCGACCGCGAGGGCGAAGAAAAACCAGTTGAGCGGCGTGAGTGCGTTGAAAGACACGAATACAAACCTATCTGGTCCCCGTGCTATCTCGCCGCCGACTGCTGACCAGGATCCAGATCGGTCCAGGCACCGACCTCCGCCTCCGCGACCGTCTCGGCCTCCGACTCAACCTCAGGGTCGTCCTTCACGCCAGGCTCTTCGCCGGCGAGCGCCTCGACCTTGGCATGGGCGATCTCCGCGGCTTGCGACTCATCGGCAGGCCCGGCTTCTGCGGGTTCTGGCTCCGGTGCTTCCCTGGACTCGGCGTCGGCTTTGACCTCCTTGCGGAACGAGTCGTATATGTCGATCAGCATCTGCTTCTGACGCTCGGTGATCTCGGTGTCGGCCCTGATCGCGTCGGTCACCGTCGTCTCGCCCGGCTTGTCGTCAAGTATCCCCGCCTGCACATACAAGGCCTCGGCCGAGATCCGCAGGCCCTTGGCGATCTGCTGGAGTATGTCGGCGCTCGGCCGGCGTAGGCCACGCTCGACCTGACTGAGGTAAGGGTTGGAGACTCCGGCTGCCTGGGCAAGCTGCCTGATCGAGATCTTCGCCTGCTCCCGCTGCTCGCGGATGTAAGCACCGATGCCGCTGACATTGACTGGACTCATGATTCCAGTCTGCCACCATTGCTTGCTATTGCAAATTACCGAGCAAGCGCAGGTAGGACGGGTTTCACCGAACCGACCGGCTCGCCGCCACCTAGCACGGGCGTCTCGGCCAGCCGGGAGAGCACCTCAAGGTCGGCTGCCCGGTCACCCAGAAGGCGCAGCAGCAACTCGGCCAGCACCGGCGGCAGTGCCCGCTGCCCGCCGCCGTCATCGATCTTGACCGCCCCCGCGACACCGTCGCTGAACGCGAACGCGCACACACCGTCAGCACCTGGCTTCATCAGCAGCCCGGGCACGGCTTCCATGAACGCGGCCTCATACCTGGTCGTACCAGACATCCACGCCGGGTAACCGCGCATCGCATCGGCCACCTGACGCTCGGCGCTGCCCGGTTCGGCACGCACGACGGCGCTGAACGCCCTGGCCAGGCCCGTCAGCGAGATCGACATAAGCGGAGCGCCACAGCCATCGACCCCGATGCGTGCCACCGGCTCGGCTGCCAGTTGGCCTATCCTGATCTTGATCTTTTCCTGTAGCGGATGGGCCGGGTCTTTGTAGCCGCCGACTGGCCAGCCCCTGGCAACGCACGTGGCCAGCATCGCGGCGTGCTTGCCCGAGCAGTTCATGTGAATGCGGTCGGCTTTGCCGCCGGCGCGCAGGAACTCGGCCCTCGCGGTCTCGTCGAGCGGCAAGTCGCGCGGGCACTGCAGTTCCGACTCGCTCAGCCCGGCGCCGCGCAGGATCTGCCTTACCCCTTCGATATGGAACTCCTCGCCTGAATGACTGGCTGAGGCCAGCGCGAGCAATTCGCCGTCCAGGTCAAGGCCGCTGCGCAGCATCGCCGCGGCCTGCATGGGCTTGTTCGATGACCTCGGGAACATCGGCTCATCCGCGCTGCCGAGCGCGAGCAACTCGGCGCCCGACCCGTCGATGACGACAAGCGAGCCCCGGTGCCATGACTCGGTATAGCCCGACCTGATCACCTCGGCGAGAACGGGATGCGCGGTCACCTGGCGATCCCCAGCATCTCGCGGGCCTGGTCAGGCCTCATCGGCGGACGCTGTGCCAGGTCTGCCAGCCGGCCGGCCCTTGAGACCAGTTCGGCGTTGCTTGCCACCGGTCTCCCGCGTGAATACGTGGTCGTGTCCTCCATCCCGACCCGCAGGTGCCCGCCCGCAGCGAGCGCCGCGAACATCACGGGCACAGACGTGCGTCCGATCCCTGTCGCCGACCAGGTCGCCTCCTCGGGGAGCGCCGCCACGACCCGCACAAGCGTTGCCGCGTCTCCCGCCATCCCGCCTGGTACCCCCATGACGAGGTCGCAGTGCACATGCCCGCCGAACGGCGGCCCGTACTTGTCAAGCAGCCGATGCAGCGAGGCGACGTGCCCGAGGTCGAAAAGCTCGAACTCCGGCACCACGCCTAGCTCCTGGGTCCTGACGTAGAGCTCGCACATGAACGGCCAGGGATTCATGAACACGTCGTCGCCGAAGTTGACGGTCCCGCAGGTCAATGAGCACCCGTCAGGGGCCGCGTCGAGCACGGCGAGCCGGCGTTCGTAAGGGTCGGTGACCGCACCGCCGGTCGAGAGCTGCACGATCAGGTCGGTACCCTCGCGCAGTGCGTGCACGGTGTCCTTCAGCCTGCCGGGGTCGAGAGTCGGTCTGGCGTCGGCATCCCTGATGTGAACGTGAATGATCGCGGCACCTGCCTGCTGACATTCCTTCGCTGTCATGACCAGCTCGTCGAGCGTGACGGGGAGCGCTGGCACCGCCGACTTGTCGAGTTCAGCCCCGGTCGGCGCGACCGTGATCAAAGTAGCGGCGTTCGCCATGCGAGAATGCCTTCCCGTGCGAGCTGTGGTCCAACGAGTTCGTGAAGCGAGCGTAACGGTAGCCGGTGACGTTGTCGCCGAGCTACCCGGCCCTGGCCTGCTCATCCTCGTCGGCGTGACGCACTCGGACGACGCCGGGGTGGCGGCCGCGCTGGCCAGCAAGATCTACCACCTGCGAATACTCGACGGCGAGAAGTCCTGCGCTGACACCGGCGCACCGCTCCTGGCCGTCAGCCAGTTCACCCTGTACGCCTCAACCGCGAAGGGCAGGCGGCCGAGTTGGAGCGCGGCGGCGCCGCGTGAGATCGCCGAGCCCCTGGTGACCGCGTTCGCCGAGGCGCTGCGCGCGCTTGGCGGCTCCGTGCAGACGGGCGTTTTCGGTGCTCACATGGAAGTGGCGCTCATCAACGACGGGCCGGTCACCTTGATAATCGATCAGTGATCCGCCAGAAATCACCGGCGGCTGACCGGCAGGGAAGGCAGGTAGGCCTTGGCGAACCTGAGTGCCTCCGCGAGGTCGTTGTAGCGCTCCTTGGAGTTCTGAGCGCGCCTGGTGCCTATCTCCGCCACGACGACGCCCTTGTAGCCCATGCCGGGAAGCATCTCGAGCAGTTCGCGGCAGGGCTGGCTGCCACGGCCGGGAACGAGGTGCTCGTCAGGAAGGCCGGACTTAGTGCCGTCGGCCAGGTGAACGTGGGCAAGCCGCGACCCGAGTTGCTTGGCCATGTCTATCGCGTCAGAGTCAGAGACCGCAGTGTGAGACAGGTCGAGCGTGGCCTGGGAAACGTCGAGTTCGATCGGGTTCCAGTTCGGCGCCCAGGCAGCGACGTCCGAGCCGGCCCGGAGCGGGTACAGGTTCTCGACCGCGAAGATCATCCCCGTTCTGGCTTCCAGCTTGGCCAGGCCATTCTCGAAGTCCTTGACGTAATCGCGCTGCCAGCGAAACGGCGGATGCACCACCACGACCTTAGCCCCGAGCGTCGCGGCGGCCTCGGCGGACTTCTCCAGCTTGATCCACGGCTGCGTGCCCCAGACCCGCTGCGTGATCAGCAGGCATGGGGAGTGGATAGAGAGCACTGGCACGTTGTGATACTCGGAGAGCCGTTTGAGGACTTCGGCGTCCTGGCTGACCGGGTCGGCCGTCACCATGACCTCGATGCCGTCGTACCCGAGCCTCGCCGCAAGCTCGAATGCGTCGGCGGCCCTTTCAGGAAACACCGATGCCGTCGAAAGCGCCACAGGCACCTCACGTGCCTGACACCGGCCACCGTCGCGCCCGGAGCGACCCGAGCCAGCACCGTCGCCCCCGGCGCGACCCGAGCCAGCACCGTCGCGCCCGGAGCGACCCGAGCCAGCACCGTCGCGCCCAGCGCGACCAGTGCGCCCGGCGTCAGCACCGTCGGCGGTCATGTCGGTTGCCTCCCCCACGGCATCCTGTTCTGCCGCGTCATTCAATGCCAGCTTATGTGGTTCCCGCGCCGATAATGCCGCACCGGCGCCTGGTCGTGGGCGGGCCGACCCCATCAAATCTGGGTTCGGCGGGCATGCAGCCCATCAAACCGCGGTTTGAGGGTGGCCGGCCGGGGCCGGGCCTGGGCCGGGCGGAGCGGGCCGGGGCCGGGCCTGGGCCGGGCGGAGCGGGCCGGGGCGGGCCGGGGC
>DATJLT010000112.1:0-12424 GCA_035509195.1 Streptosporangiaceae bacterium
CCATCAGGCCGTTGTCGTCGGCCTTTTGCTCAGGACCGTAACTGTGGTTCTGGTCGCAGGTAAGGGCCTCTGACGGGCTGAGGCGCTGCGGGTTGAATTCGTTCGGGTTGTCGTTAAGCAGCGCGGGCGTGAGGCCGTTGACGCTCGGCGTGTTCGGCTTCGCGTGGAACGGCGTTCCATCCGTGTTCGTCGCGTTCGGGTAGGTGCCGAAGTAGTGATCGAAGCTGACGTTCTCGTCGAAGATCACGACCAGGTGCTTGATCTTGGTCCTCGAGTGACTGAGCTTGAACACTATGGTCTTCTGCGGGCCGGTCACCCTGGCCGACGCGCTCGTCAGCGCGAACGTCGTGAGCCCGGCGGCGGCCAGCGCGCCGGCGGCCACGATGGCCGACGTGCGCCGGAGCCGCAGGCGGGCGGCCCGGTTTCTGACGGTGCCCGCCACTTGCTCCTCCGCCATGCTTTCTCCTTTTTCGTTATGAAGACCTGACTGCGGGGAACACGATTCCCGACCGTTGCTGCTCAATGGCAGCAAAAAGCTGAAGTCCAGGCAAACACGTTGCTAAGTCCAGGTATCGGTCCAAGCCGCGGCGTCGTTCAGGCGAGCAGGGCCGGTCAGGCGAGCAGCGCCCGGCCGAAGTAGTCGCTGGCGTCCCTGACGCCAGGCAGGGCGAAGAAGTAGCCGCCGCCGAAGGGGCTGATGTAGTCGACAAGCGGCTCGCCGATGAGCCTGGTCTGCACCTTCTCGAACTGGCGCCTGACGTCTTGCTGGTAACAGGTGAAGATCAGGCCCATGTCCAGGTCGCCGACCTCATCGATGCCGCGGTCGTAGTTGTGCGCCCGGCGCAGGATGCGGTTGTTCGCGGTCTGCGGCGTACGGGGATTGGCGAGCCTGATGTGCGCGGTCAGCGGGATGGACTCGCCGGTCGGGTCGAGCGCGTAGTCGGGGATGGCGAACTCGCTGTTGGCGTCGAGCGGAGCGCCGGTGTCGCGGCGGCGGCCGATCATGTTCTCCTGCTCTTCTACCGACACCCGGTCCCAGAACTCGACGAACATCCTGATCAGCCGGTAAACCACGAAACTGCCGCCCGTGGTCCACGCCTGGCTCCCCGTGCCCGATACCCAGACCAGGTCCGCCATTTGCTTCTTGCTCGTCACCGAGGGGTTGGCGATGCCGTCCATGAAGCCGAGCAGGTTACGCGGCGTCGTGCCGGCCGGCCGGGCCGGGCTCGCGAACCCGTCGATGCGCCAGCGTGCCTGCATGCCGCCGCGCGTGTTCTTAGCGATGTCGCGCAGCGCGTGAACGACTACGTCGGCATGCCCGGCGCTGAGCTGGAGGCTGAGGTCGCCGTCGCATTGAGCCGGATCCAGGTCGTCATTGGGGAACGGCCGCATCGCGGTCAGGGTGGACGGCTTCTGCCGGGACAGGCCGAACCTGTCGTCGAACAGCGAGGCGCCGACCCCGAAGGTCACCGTCAGTCCATCGGGCACCACGGTCGGCCCGAGCACGCCAGAATCGGAGGGCGGCCCTTCGATGCCGACGGGCGGCGGCACTCCCCCCGCGGTCAGGAACCGCGCGCGGCTGGTGACGGCCCGGAACAGGTCGGTGAGCTCGGCCTTGTTCTGCGCGGTAACGTCGAACGCGATCACGGCGGTCGCCGGGAGCGGGTCGAGCACGATGCCGTTCTGGTGCGGGCCGTGGAACGGCACGGCAGGCAGCCGGCCTTCGACTTGCGCCTCGGCGACCGCGGACCCGGCAGGCGCGGCCGGCGCGGCCTGCGCGGGCTCGGCGCGCAGCGCATAACGGGCGGCAGCCGCGCCAGCCAGGCCCGCGCCTACGGTGCCGCCGAGGAAGGCACGGCGGGTGCCTCCGCGCCGCGTCCTCGCGTCGCGTCCGGCGATCCCTTCATCCTGCGCCATCAGACTCTCCTGGGTTCCGTGATGGCCGCTATCGGCGCGAGTTCCTGCAAGACCTGACTGGCGGCGGCGTCGATCTGTTCCCTGGCCGTGGTGCTCAGCTTGCGCAGCGGGGTCCACGTCCCGTGGTGATCTTGCGCGTCAATGAGTTGCCGCAGCCGGTTCAGCCAGGTGTAGACGGCGGGCAGAGCCGAATACCTGGTCACGAGCAGCGGGTGCAAGAGCGCCAGCAGTTCCCTTGTCCCCGCGATATTCGCCGCGACCGTGGCGAGCGTGGTACCGCTCCCGTAGTCGTCATGACCGGTGAGCTGGAACTCCAGCGCGTTCTCGAGGATCTCGTGCGTGCGGAGCCCCATGTCGAGCAGGTCGATCTCCATGGCAGGGAACGCCGCCTTGAGCCCTCGGACGTAGCCGAGCAATTGCGCTGCCGGCTTCGCCAGCTCAGCCGCGCTCTGGTCGTGCCAAAGCCCGTACTCGACCCGGTAGAACCCCGTCCATTTCCGGCTCGTCACGCCGCCTTGCAGCCCGTCGGGCCGGCCGTCGATCTCTTCGTCGAAGTTTCCGAACGTGCCGTACGCCGCGCCGAGCCGCTCGTACGTCAGGTGCGCGATCAGCCAGGCTTTCCTCGCCGATGCCAGATTGCCCGACCTCACGTCCGCGTCAAGGGCAGCGGTCTCCGTCGCGAGCTGAGCCAGTCCTGCCGTGACATAGGCGTGGTATTCCTTCGACGGCCCGATCAGTTCGTTGCTCGTGACAGGCACGATGCCCTGCTGGCCTTTCACGTGGCCGGGAACGCGAACGGACGGCCCGGTGAACGGGTCCACGTCCTCGATCACGCACTGGAACGCATAGGTACCTGAACCGAGATCAACACGCATCGGCCGCGTCGTGTTCGGGCCCATACCGTCGACCGCGCCGAAGATCGCGTTGCTGTTCGGGTTGATCAGGTAGATCTCGGCCGCGGTTCCTGACTGGTTCTCCACGCGGAAGGTGCGCATTCCTGGTGCCGCGTGCCAGCGCCCGCCGCATTGCGCCGTATTGAAGGCGATCAGCGGCTCTGCGGCGCCAGCCGATCTGGCATGCGAGCCGGCGGTCGCGCAGCCGCACAGCGCCGCCGCCATCAGGAGAGCAGAAAGAGCCGCCATGCGCGATCGCAAGGTTCTGCCGCAAAGAGGCGAGAGTTCCATCAGGCAACAGAATAAAGTTCGCGACCCGCCCTGGCCGAGTGCCATCCGCCATTTCGCTTCAAACATTCACGTACCGTCCATCGTCAGGTCGCATGGCGAGGGCTGACATCATCCGGCCAAGGGGTCCTGACAAGCCCCAGCGCTCATCGAGCCTGGCCAGAGCCGCCGGCTCCGGTGGCCTGATCGGCAATTGGCCGTTGGCTTCAGGCACGGGCGCGTCGGTGGCCACGGCCACGACCGGCCCGCATGCCTCAAGATAGGGCCGCGCGGCGACGAGCTTGGCCCGCGTCCCTGCGGGCCAGCCGCCGTGCCCCGCGTCGATAGCGGCCAGCATGCCCTCGACCGACCCGAACGACCTGACCAGCGCCGCCGCCGTCTTCTCTCCGACCCCGGGCACGCCGGGCAGGCCGTCGCTCGGGTCACCGCGCAGCGCGGCGAACGCCGCGTAACTCCTGCCGGGTATCTGGTACTTCGCGGTGACCGCGGCTTCGTCCATGACCTCGAGCTTGGCCAGGCCGCGCCCGATATAGAGCACCCGGACCCCGCGTGCGTCGTCAACGACCTGGAAAAGGTCACGGTCGCCCGTGACGACCTCGACCGGCCCGCTGGCGCGGGCCGCGAGGGTGCCGATGATGTCGTCGGCCTCGTATCCGTGCGCTCCTGCCGTTGCCACGCCAGCAGCGGCAAGTACGTCCATGATCACCGGAATCTGGGCGGTCAGCGCGTCAGGTACCTGCTCTGACCCGTCAGGATTGGCCCTGTGCTCCTTGTAGGAGCCGATCGCGGCGACACGGAAGGCTGGCCGCCAGCTCGCGTCCAGGCAAGCGACCAGCGCGGCCGGCCGCCGGTCACGCACCAGCCTGGCGATCATGTCAAGGAATCCCCTGATCGCGTTGACCGGCGCGCCGTCTGGCGCGGTCGTGGTCTCAGGTACGCCGTAGAAGGCGCGGAAGTACATCGAAGCCGAGTCGAGCAGCATCAGCGGAGCCACCCTGGAGATCCTGCCAGAAAACGGCCGCTCCTAGCGGAGGTCGGCGACCATCAGGACCTCGACATCGTCCGGACGGCCCGGCGGGCTGTCACGGAACTCGGTCGCACGGAACCCCATCCGCTCGTACAGCCCGTAAGCTCGTTCGTTGTCCTCGAATACCCAGAGCACCGCAGACGGCGCACCTGCGGACCTGGCCTGGTCGAGAGCGGCACTGACAAGGCGTCGGCCGATGCCGCGCTTTCTGGCCGGCGGGCTGACCCACATCGCGACGATGTGCGCTGCTCCGGTAAAGCCGTGGTTGTGGTTCTGTTCGTAGCCGAGCACCGTGACCGTGCCGGCGGGCGCGTCATCAAGAAACGCAAGGAACGTCGCCGCTGCCGCTATGCGGTCGCGCCAGGTTTGCTCGCCGAAGGCCCGCTCGCGCTCGAGCGATGAGCTGAAGGCCTCTGGCGTGTCGGCCAGCGCCGCCAGGCGGACCTCGCGGTACGTCGCCCAGTCATCGGCGCCGATCAGGCGGACCTGGACGCTGCGACCTTCGCGCGGGCCTTCTTCGCTAGCCATTTCCGCAGCGTGCCCGACACGGGTCAGTGCCCGCAAGCCAATAAGGCCCTGCCGGCCTACTGGACCGAGCTGTACGCCACGACCCCGCGCCGCAGCGCTGCCACGGATGACGCTGCCACCTTCGCCAGGTCGGTCTCCCCCGCCGCCATCCTGACCTGGTCGAGCAGGTCAATGAGCTGCTTGATGGCCCTGACGAAGTCGCCGGCGGTGAGGTCATCGGACAGCAACTGCTCGAGCGGCCGTCCTGAAGCCCAGGCGTGCGAGGTCCACGCGAAACCGAAGTCGGGTTCGCGAAGGAACGACAGCCGGTTTTCGTGCTCGACCCCGGCGAGCTCGCCCCACAGCCTCGTCATCGTTGCTACGACGCCTGACACGCGGTTACCTGGCAGCCTGGGCGGGCCGGCGTCGTCTGGCCGGCGGGACTCGAAGGTCAGCCCTGATACGCAGGCGGCCAGTTCGGCGTGGTTGAGGCCGTCCCACGCGCCCCGGCGCAGGCACTCAGCGGTCAGCAGGTCGAGCTCGGAGTAAATGCCGGCCAGCATCCGGCCGTCTGCGGTCACGTCGTCGCCGTTGAGATAGCCGAGCTTGCCTAGCAGGGCGCAGACCCGGTCGAACGTCCTGGCGATCACGTGAGCCCGGCCGGCTACGCGACGGTCGAGCGCCTGTGCCTCGCGTTCCAGGCGCAGGTACTTCTCGGCCGCCCGTGCGTGCGACTGCTCGTCCTTGCAGCCGTGGCACGGGTGCTGGCGCAGCCGCCGGCGGAGGTCGGCGATCTCCTCGGTGGCATCTTGGCCGATGCCGTCCTTGCCTGAAAAAGAGCGCCCCGAGGCGGATCGGCTCATCCGCCGCACGTCGGCCCCGGCGAGCTTGTTCCGCATCGTGGAAGCGAGGTCCTTGCGCTGCTGCGGTGACCTCGGGCTGAACTTGGCGGGGATCGTGATCCGCAGCACGGGCACCACCGGGTCAGGGCACTCCGCCGGAGAGAGGCGCTTGAGCTGGTGATGCTCGGTCAGCAGCAAAGGCACAGGCGCGGAAGGGTCCGTGCCGGGTTCGAGCACGACCGCCGTGCCTGCACGCCTGCCGCCTGGCACCACGATGATGTCGCCGCGGCTGAGCCGGGCGAGCGAGTCAATCACCGCGACCCGGCGCGCGGCCGAGCGGCTCTTCGACTGTTCCTTCTCGAGCTGCGACAACTCGGCGCGGATCCGCGCGTACTCAAGGAAGTCGCCCCGGTCGCAGCTAGCAGACAGCGCGGTCATCTGCTCGCGCAGCTTGCCCGCCTGCCTGGTCAGGCCCACGACCGCGCGGTCGGCCTGGAACTGGGCGAACGAGGATTCGAGCAGCTTGGAGGCACGCTCCCGGCCGACCTGCCCGACCAGGTTCACCGCCATGTTGTAAGACGGCTGGAAACTCGAGTTCAGCGGGTAGGTCCTGGTCCCGGCCAGCCCCGCGACAGCTACCGGGTCGACGCCAGGCTGCCACAGCACGACCGCATGCCCCTCGACGTCGATACCGCGCCGCCCGGCCCGGCCAGTGAGCTGGGTGTACTCCCCCGCTGTGAGCGCCGCGTGCGCCTCGCCGTTCCACTTGTCAAGCCGTTCGATCACGACGGTCCTGGCCGGCATGTTGATGCCGAGCGCCAGTGTCTCTGTCGCGAACACCGCCTGGATCAGGCCGGCGGCGAAAAGCTCCTCGACCACTTCCTTGAACGTGGGCAGCAGGCCGGCATGGTGGGCGGCGACACCCCTGATCAGTCCCGCAAGCCAGTCGTCGTAGCCGAGGACCGCGAGGTCACGTTCGGGGATGTCGGCGATCCGCTCTGAGACGATCGCCTCGATCTCGGCGGCCTCCGCCGGGGTGGTCAGCCGCAGGTTCGCGGCCAGGCACTGCTGCACGGCGGCGTCGCAGCCGGCCCGGCTGAAGATGAACGTGATCGCGGGCAGCAAGGCGGCACGGTCAAGACGGGAAATCACCTCGGCCCGCCTCGGCGGCACGTATCTGGGCGGCCGGCTCGAGCCGCCAGGCCGGCTGCGGTTGTCACGGGGTCCGCGCTTCCTGTGCCCGGCCCCCGACGCTACTGGCTGGCTGCGCCACCGCGTCGCGTCCCGCTGTGCCACCCTGATCAGCTCGGGATTCACCTGGGGGCGGCCGTCAGCCGCGTCCTCGAGGTCGGGTTCGACCGCGAACATGTCGTAGAGCCGGTTTCCGACCAGCATGTGCTGCCACAGCGGCACCGGCCGGTGCTCGTCGACGATGACCTTCGTGCCGCCGCGCACCGAACTCAGCCAGTCACCGAACTCCTCCGCGTTGCTGACCGTTGCTGACAGGGCAGCGAGAGTCACCGACTCGGGCAGGTGAATGATCACCTCTTCCCAGACGGCGCCCCTGAAGCGGTCGGCCAGGTAGTGCACCTCGTCGAGCACCACATGGCTGAGGCCTGACAGGGTCGGCGAGCCGGCGTAGAGCATGTTGCGCAGCACTTCGGTGGTCATGACGACCACGGGCGCTTCCCCGTTGACCGCGTTGTCGCCGGTCAGCAGCCCCACCTTGGCCTGACCGTAGCGCCTGGCCAGGTCGCCGTACTTCTGGTTCGACAGCGCCTTGATCGGGGTCGTGTAGAAGCACTTGCGGCCGCTGGTCACGGCCAGGTGCGCCGCGAACTCGCCGATGACGGTCTTGCCTGAGCCCGTCGGCGCGGCGACGAGCACGCCGTGCCCGTCGGCGAGTGCGCGGCACGCCTCAAGCTGGAAGTCGTCGAACTCGAAGTCGTACATGCCCTTGAACGCGGCCAGCGCGGCGCCTTCTTGCCGCACGGAGCGCATGTACGAGGCATACCGGTCAGCGGCGTCAGCCGGCGTGGTCATGCTCCCCAGATTACGGGTAGCGCGACCCGCGCGAACTATCGCCCGGTTTGGAGCCGGTTATCTCTCCGGATCTCCGTCGTCAGAACCCACCGCAGACAGGTCTTCGTCCAGTCCGTACCTGGTAACTTCCTCGGCTGACAGGCCGGGATATGCGGTCGCGAGCCTGGCCCGCCGCCGGTCGTTGGCCCAGGCGAAAACCTCGGCGAGTTCCACAAGGACCACGCAGGGCACGGCCAGCAGCAGCATGCTGATCGGGTCAGGGCTCGGCGTCGCGACGGCCGCGAACGCGAACACGCCGAAGATGATCATTCGTCGCCACTTGGCGAACCGCTTATGCGTCAGCAGCCCGATGACGTTGAAGAAGATCATCACCAGCGGCAGTTCGAACGCGAGGCCGAAGATGAGCAGCATAGCCAGCGCGTAACTGATGTATGAGTCAATCGTGATCCAGGCAGCCGAGCCTGCTGGCAGCAGGCCGAGCAGGAAGCGCAGGCCCTTGGTCATCGCGAAGTACGCGACCGTGCCGCCGATCGCGAACAGCGGGAACGCCGTGCCGCCGAAGAAGTACGCCCAGCGCTTCTCCTTGACGTGCAGGCCCGGACCGATGAAGGCCCACAGCTGGTACATCCACAGCGGCGAGGTGACGATGACGCCAATGATGATCGACAGCTTCAGCTTGAGGAACAAGCCGTCGAACACGCCGGTCACGAACAGTGTGCAGCCGCCGTTGGTCTTGATTGACGGGACAGTGGCATAGGCCTTCACCAGCGTCGATACCGGCAGCTTGCAGTACGGCCCCTCGATGATCTTCCACACCGGGGCGTAAAGGAAAAACCACGCGAGAACCGAGCCGATGAGCAGCAGCAACGTGATCTTGATGATCCGGTTGCGCAGTTCGCGTATGTGCTCGATCAGAGGCATCCGCGCTTCTGGGTTCGGCTCCCTCCGCAGGCGCGGCCGACGTTGCTTGCGCTCACCTTCGCCTGGCGAAGGCGAGCCGCTGGACACGGAATTGTCCTGCGACACGGACATCTCCGGCCCCGCGCTTAGTTAGACGGCGAACTGGGCGGCGCGTCCTGTGCCGCGTTGCCTGCTGACGCCCGCTGGAGGTCGTTGAGCTGCCGCTGAAGCTCGTCGATCTGCGCCTGCTGTGGCGAGACGCCCTGCTGCGCGGTAATCTGCGGGCTCGCCTGCTGCCACGGCTGAGCTGCCGGCTGGCCCTGCGGCACGACCGTCGCCTGGGTGTAGTTGCCATTCGAGCCGTCGGCTTCCGACGGGTCGTCAGGGTCCATGCCCTTGACCGAGTTCTTGAAGATGTGCATGGACTTGCCGAGCGAGCGGGCGGCTCCGGGCAGCCTGCTCGACCCGAACAGGAGCAGCACCACGACCAGCAAGATGATGATGTGCGGTGCGCTGGGATCAAACATGTCAGTCCCCATTCAGCCTCAGCGGGAGCCTTCCCTGGAGCAGATTCTACATGCCGTCGGTGAAGGTCGGAGTGTCGCGCAAGGTCACGACTCGCACAAGGTTACGAGTACTGCGCAAGTGCGGCGGTCGCATCCTCCGCGATCTGCGCGGTAAGTTCCGCCGGAGCGACGACGCGGCCGTCCTCCCCCAGCCGCAGCGCCAATCGCCTGACCCACTGGGTATCAGGCGTTCGCAGGATCACGCTGAGCCTTCCCTCGCCCAGGTCGGTCCTCATCTCGCAAGGAAAGTAGTCGGCGACCCAGTGCGCGGGCGGGCTCAGCTCAAGCTCTACCCGGATATCGTCCGCGGACGCACGGAAGAGCCCGGAATCCACGTCGACGTGCTCGGCGGTCTCAGGTACCTCGGCGCGAACGTCGAGCGGCGTCACGTTAAGAACCCGGTCAAGCCGGAACAACCGCACCGCCTCTGCCCGCCTGCACCAGCCCTCCAGGTACGCCCGCCCCTGGACGACCACGACCCGCATCGGGTCGACATCCCGCTCGGTTGCCTCGTCCCTGCCGGGAACGTAGTAGGACAAATGCAGCCGGTATCCCTCGGCCAGCGCCTTCGCGACCTTTGCCTGCGTATCGGCGGGTGCGCGGCCGTCGATCTGCACCGCGACCTGCTCGCTGGCCGCGCCCGCCTCCCCCGCGGCCGCCTCGAGCTTGGCGATCGTGCGGCTCAGGGCCGACCTGTCCTGCTGCCCTGGCAGCTCGGCGAGCAGCCGCAGGCCGATCAGGAGCGCGCTGGCCTCATCGGTGCCGAGCCGCAGCGGCCGGTCCATCGACTCGGCCTCGGCCACCATGATCTCCCCGCCCTCATAAGACAGGTCAATCGGGCAGTAAGGGTCGGGCGAGCGCAACTCAACGCACCACAGCATGTTCAGGTCATCGACGAGATCGGCCTCGCTGACGCCGAACGCCGCCGCGGTTTCCGCGACCCCGACCACCTGCCGGCTCACCACGTAGGGCACGAGCGCGAGCAGTCGCTGCAGCCTGTCCGTCGCCGTGGCCCGGCTGGCCCCGGTCCTGCTGGCCCCGGTCCTGCTGGCACCAGTCATGCGAGCACGCCCTTCAGCTTACTGATAACGGCCTCCCGCAGGTCGACAGGCTCGAGCACGACCACGTCAGCGCCGAAGGAGGCAATTTGATCGGCGTACCAGCCAACGTCTGAGAACGATGTCCGCACCAGATCCCAGCCCTCCCCTGCCGCACCCGCGCGGTCGGTCAGTGCACGGCGCCTGAGCCCGTAACCGGTGCCGGTCCTGATCTTCAGGTCGGCTGTCCGCATCGCAGAAGGCTCGCCGCCCCCTTCCCTGACCGCCTTGCGCACGTCGGTCCCCTGCGGCACCACGACAGCCCCGGCAGGCCCGGCGAAGCTGACCTCGCCGTCGATCCGGCTAAGCCGGAACACGCGCTCGCCACCCCTGTCGGTGTCGAAGCCGACCACATACCAGATCGCGTTCCTGTTGACCACGCCCCACGGTTCGAGGTTGCGCTGCTGAACGACCGTGCGCCCGGCTGCACGATAGCCGAACGTGACCGGGCGGCGGTCCCTGACCGCCTGCCACAGCGGACCGAAGGAAGCCTCTTTCGTGGTCAGCCTGGGCTCGATGCCCGGCCGTGGAGCCTGGTCAGCCTCGATTCCCGCCGCGCGCAGCTTCAGCAGCCCGCCCGCCGCGGCGCCGGAAAGCTCGGCCCGCTGCCACACCTTGGCAGCCAGGCCGAGCACGGCCGCCTCGTCTGGCTCGAGCCTGATCTCGGGAAGCTCGTAGGCCTGGCGCGGAATGCGGTACCCGACCTCTTCCTCGCCGGGAGCGTTGGTGCCGGTCTCCAGCGGGATGCCAAGCTCGCGCAGTTCGTCCTTGTCGCGCTCGAACATCCGCTTGAACGCCTCGAAGTTGTCCGGGTAGCCGGGTACAGCGTCGCGGATCTGGCCGGCGGTGAGATACCGCCTGGAAGACAGCAGGCACACGACCAGGCTCAGCAGCCGCTCAGTCTTCTGCTTCGACATGGCGCACCTCTCCCGCAAGTGCTAGTCCCGCATCGAAGGTACCTTGCCGTTGCCGCAAGTGCGCGGACGCCGGACTCCTGGATGCGAGGTACTCGCAAAGCGCTAGCCTGCCACAGTGATTAAGTGGCGGCACGGAGAAGTAACGGCGATCAGGCGCGAGTGGAAGGGCGCCGCGGAGCTTGAGGTCACGATCGCCGGCGTGCCCGTACGCGCGCTGGCCTACACCGAACTCACCGGCCGCCCCGAGCCAGGTGACAGCGTGCTGCTCAACACCGGCGCGCTCGACCTTGGCCTCGGCACAGGCGGGTACGCGCTTGTCGTCGCCATACCCGGCCGGCTCCCGCCCGACCCGTCAGGCCCGGGGCACCTGGTCAAGGCCAGGTACACCCCTATGCAGGCGACCGTGCTAGGCGCCGACGAGCAGGGCTCGCCGTATCACGACGTGCTCCGCGACGCCGACAGCCTGGAAGGCATCCCCGTCGTGGTCGCCGACCTGCACTCAGCGCTGCCCGCGGTACTCGCCGCGATCTACGAGCATTTTCCGCCACAAGGCACCGCCGCCGGACCCGGCGGGAGCGACGGCGGCCGCCGGGGCATCAAGGTCGCCTACGTCATGCTGGACGGCGGCGCTTTGCCCGCGTGGTTCTCGCGGACGGTCGCGTTGCTGACCGCGCAGGGCTGGCTGGCAGGCACGATCACGGTCGGGCAGGCCTTCGGCGGCGACCTTGACGCCGTGACCGTGCATAGCGGCCTGCTGGCCGCGAGGCACGTTCTCCGTGCCGACATCGTGATCGTGGCCCAGGGCCCTGGCAACCTGGGTACCGGCACGAAGTGGGGCTTTTCCGGCGTTGCCTCTGGAGAGGCCGTCAATGCTGCCGCCGTTCTCGGCGGCAAGCCGGTCGCCAGCCTGCGCATCAGCGAAGCCGACGCCAGGCAGCGGCATCGCGGCATCAGCCACCACAGCCTCACCGCCTATGGCCGCGTCGCCCTGGCCAGGGCCGACGTCGTCGTCCCCGACCTGCCCGGCGACTTCGGCGCCGCCGTCGCCGAGGCAGCCAAGCCGCTCGCAGAACGGCATAACCTCGTCACGGTCAGCGTCGCAGGCTTGCGTGACGTGCTCGCGTCCAGCCCGGTGCCGCTCTCCACGATGGGCCGCCGCCTGGACGAGGACCTGGCCTACTTCCTGTCAGCCGGCGCCGCCGGCCGACACGCGGCGTCCCTGGCGAACCCCCACGGCCAACATCAAACCGGGGCTTGATGGGGCGGCGTACGCACCACCAAACCCCGGCTTGATGGGGTCCGCTCGTACCGCCGCGCGCTAGCTGGCCGCGGTGTTGGCGTTCGCGGTTGCCAGGATGTCGATGACGAACACCAGGGTGTCGGTGCCCTTGATGCCGGCCGAGGACTGGCCGGTCTTCCCGTAGCCC